>NZ_FMYP01000012.1 GCF_900096565.1 Williamwhitmania taraxaci | reverse complement strand
GCACGCTGCGCCACGTTGCTCTCGTAAATGCCCGTTTTGGCATCCCTGTTCCTGCGAATCTCCCGGGATATCACGGAAGGGCTTCGGTTGATAAACAGGGCTATTTCTTTTTGTAGCTTGCCTTGCTGTAGCATGAGGGTAATTACATACCTTTGCTCTTGGTTGATGTGCGCCATTACAACTTATTTTTAGAGGACTTAGGGGGTAAAGAACCACATTTTTTCCATCGGAGCAGCGAAGGTGAGTAATTCTCATCTTCCTGTTCTGAAAAAATGCAATTCCTTTCTCTCCAATCAATCCTATAAGTTGCATTTGTTACTTGAATTTAGGAAACAATAAGTATTTACCTACCAAAATTGTTTACCTTCTTATATACGGATAAACGATTAAATGTTCGTAAAACTTAAAAATAAATCAATTTTATTTTTTTGACGAACATAGTTATTTTGCAGATTAAACACTAACAATTTTTGAATTATTCCGTAAATGGTACTTAAACCGACCAACTAAACCATTATTTTCTTAATATTGGTGATTAATTGAGTCCTGCCAAAAATACAATAAGATATGGTAATAGCTTTACGCCCCTTAAAATCAGCATTAAGACTGACTGTCTTAATAACTCTTTTTTTCAGCATCACCCCTTGCCTAATGGCTGCTGATCCTCCGTTTCTTACAGAGGGCTTCGAAAGTGGCACCATTCCAACCGGTTGGACCCGGGAGTTCGAAAAAGGGACGGTTGATTGGCGCTATCGGAATGGTGGCTATAGCCCTAACGACCCCAACTACATCGTTCCGGCAAGCGCAAGCGACCCCACGCGCAACCCCTCCAGCGCTCATGGCGGAACCTACAACGCCCTCTTTCAGGAGCAGAGCGTAAATAACGAACGTACGAAGTTAGTCACCAAAGCTATCAACCTTTCCACTGCTATCAAACCGCAGCTAAGATTTTGGCTCGCTCAGGTAGGATGGACATTTGGGGGCGGTTTGTCGTGGGACGCCATGCGCGTTTACTATAAGAACACCCCAGGAGGAGCATGGACATTGCTTAAGGTATACGATTACCCCATCGACATTTGGACCGAAGTCAGCTTATATCTACCAAACCCTACCAGCACCTACTACCTTGCCTTTGAAGGTCACACCCAATGGGGGCTAGGTACCTGTATCGACGATATTGTAATTGAGGAAAAGGGCAATCTCAATAAATTTGTAAAAAGTGTTACACCACTCTCGGTTCCCACCGAATTTATTCCTTCGGGGTCGAACAATAATCCTGTGTTAGGTTTTGAGGTGGCTGTATCTGGAAACCAATCCACTTGTATTTTCGATTCAGTAGAAGTAAAATCGCTAAACACCGATGATGCAAATGTTACGACCAATGGTGTTAAGTTATTTCGTACGAGCGCACCAATATTCGATGCATCCACTCAAGTTAGTACCGCCTCGCTTGTTGGCGGTTATGCAAAATTCGACAACCTAAATATTGACCTCCCCAGCGGCTCTACTTACTTTTGGATAACCTACGATATTTTGACCTCAGCGCAGCATGGAAACCAACTCGATGCCATGATAGAGGCCAAAAGTATAGGGATAAACGATACCGCATACGCACCAACCGCCATGTCTCCAGCGGGATATAGGGTTGTGTATGAAACCATATTCAACGAAGACTTCGAAACGGATAATTTATGGACGCTAACAGGAGAATTCGAGCGGAATACGCCCTCTGGATTAGGCGGTAGCCCTGGAAACCCCGATCCAGCAACCGCACATTCGGGCTCTAAGGTTCTAGGAACCGATCTTACCGGATTGGGCACCGTGCCTTATAATTATGAAGCTGGTATCACCCGTGCCAACGCCTATAAAGCCACATCGAAAACTTTTAATGTATTCTTTTACAAAGATCTTAAGTTAACTTTCCAGCGCTACCTTAACATATTTGTGGAGGATAGTGCCTCCGTGGATGTCAGTAAAGATGATGGGCTTACTTGGACTCGAATTGGTGGTAACATCACGCCTACTGGCTTAAATGCGTTTATTGTAGATAATAAGTGGACACGCATTGAGAACTCAATTCCAGGAGCCGCAAGCCGTTCGAAAACGTTCAAACTCAGGTTTGCCCTAAATAACACCTCATTTTACAACTATTCGGGATGGAATATCGATGACCTTATTCTTACCGGCGACTATATTACCAAAGACGTGACAGTTACAGAGTGGGTTACCCCAATTAGTCGTTGTGGATTTGGAGCGGCCGAAAGCATCACCATTAAGGTTGCTAACCTATCAGCAATGCCAACACCAAACAAGGTTCCGCTGGCCATCTCACTCGATGGTGGCGTTACTTGGGTTAGGGATACAATCCGGCAAGTAATCAACTCTGAGGAAACCCTCACTTATACCATTTTACCAAAATTCGATTTCTCATCACCAGGACCTCGAAACAACGTATTGGTTAAAACCGAACTACCTGGCGACGAGGAGCCGGCAAACGACCAGTTGAGCTATAGTTTCTATGCTATTCCAACCTATGCTACCCCATACACCCAAGACTTTGAGTCCTCTTCAGACCATTGGCGTTCAACTCAGGGGAATTTATGGGAGTACGGAACACCTGCTAAAACAACTATAAACAGTGCTTATTCCGGTTCAAAAACATGGATTAGCAAATTCGCTGGTTCCTATGGTACTGCCGACCCAAGTGATGTGGTTGTTGCATATTTCGACAACTTTGAAAACAGCACTGGATGGACACTTACTGGGGAATTCCAAATTGGGACACCTACTGGTGGAGGAAATGAGGATGGAGGATTCGGAAAACCAGGAGGTGCCTTCGCAGGCGTTAAAGTATTAGGGACGGATTTAACTGGCCTCGGTACCAATCCATTCCGATACGAAGCAAATATTAACTCAAATAGCGCTTACGCAGCCACCACTCCCACAATTGATTTGAGCGGATTCTCGTCAGCTTCCGTCTCTTTTTACCGTCAGTTAAATGTTGCAGATGGAGATACTGCCAAAATTCAGGTTACAAAAAATGGCATCAAATGGTATACCCTTTGGAAGAGCGAGGGCGAAATAACCATTGGTGCAGATGAACTCACTGAATACGCGCTGCCCGATTCTCTACTCTCGACAACCTTCCAACTGCGATTTGCAATTGCCTATTCCAATGGCACGGTAAGTTACTCCGGTTGGGTGATTGACAACTTCACCATTTCAGGCAACCAGTATACCGCCCCCGTTGCCATTCTCGAAAGCCCATGCTTCAATTTTACCAGCGTAGTTAAACCCATGTTTTCGGCTTATGTAAATCACGTAACCGAGAAAAACATTGATGGTGCTGCACTCTACTACAGCATTGATGGTGGCACCTCATGGACTACTGTGGGCAACAACGGCAATGCTTACGATTCAAGATGGAACTGGTATAAGGATAGCACCGTAGCTGCGCTTGGCGTGTCCGGATGGACAGGCACAAGTCATGGATGGTATCGTGTTGCTCACCTTCTGCCTGCTATTATCGCTGGGCAATCGTCAGTGAAATTCCAAATTCGCTTTAAGGCCGATAGATTTAATAATGAATATGATGGCATTGCGTTCGATGACATTCGCTTCGTTGATGCTCCTAATGACTTTGGCGTATCAGCATTTGTTTCTCCTATATCGGCATGCACTTTGGCCAGTAACGAATCTGTTACGCTTAAGGTAAAGAACTTTGGCATTCGCACTGCAAAAACAGGTGAGTCCATCGGTTTACGCATTAACGTAAATCGTGATGGCAACATCCAAAGCGCTAACCAATTGTTTGCTATCCCTTCGGATCTAGCAGTAAACGGTGAAATGAACTTTACGCTATCGCAGCGGTTCGACTTTAGCTTAGGAGGAACCTATAACATTACGGCTTCCACTTATGGTGAAGAATACCCGCTATTCTATTATGACACGCAAAACGACACCCTGTTAACCACGGTAGTGGTAAATAAGCCCTATGTGAACTTGGGCAATACCGTTTACACCGTTCGTCCCGACACCCTTGTATTTGATGCCACATCGGCAGGTGCCATTGACTATCGTTGGTATAGCCCAATCACCTCAACTACACCACTAGTTACGGTTCCAGATGCGGTGCTCAAAGCGCCTCTAATCACCATGGCGGGAGGAGAATTCAGGGTAGAGGTAGAAGGCGGATGCACGGCCTACGACACGGTTAAGATTGTGAAGTTGACCTCCGATATTGGTCTTACCGAAATAACCAGCCCAGTTTCCGCTTGCGAGTTAACTGGTAACAAGCCATTTGTCATCAAGGTGAAAAACTTTGGAACAGATACACTTCAAGTAGGCGACACGGTAGTTGTCAGCTGGACGGTAAACGCTGGAACGTTGGTTACGGAGAACGTTAAGCTCACCGCCATTCTTCTGCCAAATGCAGAAACAACACTAACCACCATCGCCACCACCAATTTTAGTGCGATTAACACTTACAACATAGAGATGGACGCCAAGCGACCCTACGATGAAACACCTGGAAACAACCATAAGTCCTCTGTTATTGTTGTTCATGGCTTCCCATCGTTTACGCTAAGTCCACACTTTGTTTATCAGGAAGTCACCACCTACCTCTTCGATGCTGGGATATGGAGCAGTTACTTATGGCACGATGGTTCCACTAACCAAACATTTACTATGGATACCATAGGATGGGTAAAGGTTACAGTAACCGACGCCTTCGGTTGTCCTGCTAGCGATTCTTCCGATGTTCACCTTAAATTTACAGACATAGGGTTAGAATCAATTATCAGTCCTGCTGATTTATGTAGACCGGGGCAGCCCGTTTACCCCCAGGTTATAGTTCACCACTATGGAACAGATACGCTTGCTATAGGATCGAAGATTAACGTTGGCTATAAGTTAAATAATGTAACCATTGTAACGGACCAGGTAACTCTAAACCAGCAATCGGAACCTGGGAATACCTTCAACCATACCTTCACTATTCCTGTTGATTTAAGCACCGAGGGAACCTACAAATTTATATATTGGGCAGAGGCTGTTACCAATGAAATGAGAAGGTTCAACGATACGCTTAAACGAACAATAAACGTTTATACGCCGATATCGCTATTTCTTCCACCAAAGATAGTAACCAGGGCTGCACAGGTTATACTGGATGGTGGCACAGGCTATGACACCTACTTGTGGAGCACGGGTGAAACAACGCAAACTATTACGGTAACCACCTCGGACACTTATACCTTAATCGTTACTAAGAATGCGGTATGCACCGCCACGGCTAGTACTGAGGTAATATTTGTAAGGCACGACTACCAACTTACTCAGTTTGTTGCACCGCTCGATTTATGTGCAAATCCAGCTGGACAAAACGTTTCCGTAAGACTATTCAATAACGGTAACGATACGCTGAAAACGAACCAACAATTGTCGATTAAACTATTTTTGGAGGGTTCGCTGGTCGAGGAGAAAATATTCCAGCCAACGACAATGCTTTTACCTGCCACATCAGTGGATGTAACTTTTACCCAACCGTTGAACGTTGTGGCATCGGGCGTTATCAATCTGAGCGCTGAGTTATTCTTTGCCAGCGATATTTTGGCAAGCAATAATACAACCTCCAAAACGCTAAATGTATGGCCAAATCCTGTTGTTAATCTGGGTCCTGACCAACTGCTTACCTCTGGAAGCACTGTGCTAGATGCAGGTAGCGGCTTCAGTCAATATTTATGGAACACAGGTGCTACCACGCAAACCATCACGGTTTCTGTCAGCGGCACCTACACCGTAACGGTAACCTCCGATAAGGGTTGCCAAGGTAGCGACCAGGTTGTGATTAACTTTGCTGCTTCTGCAATGACGGCAACAGCCTTAATCACACCATTACCCGGCTGTATACCAAACATCCCATTGGATGTTAAGGTGGAATTTACGAACCTAAGTTTAGCCACTCTGCTAAGCGGTACAAAAATTCCGGTGGGATACCAATTTAACAGTGGTGTAACGCAAGTAGATACATTACTATTAGTTGCAGACCTTCCCACATCAGGAAAGGTTTCCCATACCTTTAAGCAAAAGGCAACTATAAGTTCCGCAGGGAACAAGTCGTTCAAGGCATTTACCTACTTCTCCTTGACACAGGGACCAGTTTCCGACTTCCTAATAGAAGCGTTACTTATGCCGGTCTTTAAGTTTAGCCTAGACACGATTAAAGTAAGCGCGTTCCCATACCTGCTTACCGCAACAGGTGGAAATAGTTACCTGTGGAGTAATGGGAATACCACAGCAAGCACTCTTGCAGCAACACCCGATAAATACTGGGTTCAAGTTTCATTAACCAATGGATGTTCAGTTCGAGATACAATTGTTGTGCTCAACATAAACTCAATTGGGGAAAATGAGTTTATCACCTCGTTGAGGTACTACCCTGTTCCTGCCAGCTACGAGCTGAATGTTGAAACGACGCTTAAGGCAAATACGGATGTAACCATCGAGATAGTGGATATAACCGGCGTGGTTATTTGGCACCAAAAGTATGGCTCGGTTGATCGACTGATGGAGAAAATCCCATTGAACAACTTTAAACCGGGAACTTACATCCTTCGATTATTAACACCCGAAGGAAATGCATCAAACGCCTTTATAATCAACAAATAAAAAAACAGATAAGAAAAAGAACGCCGGCTAAATTAGCCGGCGTTTTATTTTTCACTTCGTGCTTACCACTATTTACGGATTAAGATACAACCCTTCTCGTGGCCAAAAACAGGCTTAAACACCCCTAACTATCAGCGGATTTACTGATTAAAATCATTTGATAAACTCCATAACCTATCTATTTTTTGGGTCTACTTCAAACAACCCAAAACACCAATAAAATGAAGAAAATAGAACGTCACCCAATACTGACGGTACCCAAAGGAGGCGAACAGAAATTCCTCTTCGAAGGAAAACCTGTAAAAGGAGAGAAAGGGTTTACCATTGCCGCTGCTCTGCACCAGGCAGGTTTCCCAATACATAGTCATAGCGTTGAACATCGTGAACGCAGTCTCGAATGCGGAATTGGCAAGTGTGGCGCCTGCGAAATGCTGGTGGACGGACAAATTAAGCGCATTTGTATTACCCTTGTCGATGGCGTGAAAGAGGTAAAAGAGGTGCCTCAAAACCACACCCCCGAGCCAATTCCTGTTGACAAGAACCACTCCACAAAAATCTATAAAACTACCGTTGCCATTATTGGTGCCGGCCCTGCGGGACTTGCTTGCCGCGAATTGCTGCTTCAACACAGCATTGAGAACATTGTGATTGACAACAATGCTACAATAGGCGGACAGTTTAACATGCAAACACACCAATTCTTCTTCTTCGAAAAGGTGAAGAAGTTTGGCGGAATGCGGGGATTTGAAATTGCCAAAACCCTCGCCGGCGATAGCCACGAAGGTATCTTCCTCGACAGCACAGTATGGGACATTCTTGAAGGCAAGCGAATTGCAGTAAAGAACCTAAAAACTAGCGAAATTTATTACGTGGAAGCCGACCACCTTGTGGTAGCTTCAGGCGCGGTTCCCTTTATGCCACCGTTCGAGAACGACGATGTTCCCGGGGTATATACCGCCGCGGTAGTTCAAAAAATGATGAATCAGGAGTTTACACTCCTCGGCAAAAACATACTCACCGTTGGTGCCGGTAACATTGGATACCTCACCTCCTACCAGCTTATGCAGGCAGGTGCCAACGTGAAGGCCATTTTGGAGGCAATGCCCAATGAGGGTGGATTCCCGGTACAAGCCAACAGAGTAAGGCGCCTCGGAATTCCAATTATGCTCAATAAGCTGCTTATGAAAGCACTTCCAAACGAAAATCGCGACGGCATTATTGGGGCCGTTATTGCCGATTGCGTAAACTTCAAACCCATTCCAGGAACGGAGCAAATAATTGAAGGCATCGATGCCATAAATATATGTACCGGACTTGTTCCCGATGATCAATTGCTGATAAAAGGCCAAGAAGTTTTTGGTCGATTCTGCTACGGTGCAGGCGATGCCATACGCATTGGAGAAGGCACCAGCGCAGTTCTAAGAGGGAAGGAAGTTGCGTTCCAAATTCTACAAGAATTGGGTGCAAAATTCAAGTATGATGAATATCTAACCACTGCAAAGGAGTATATTGATTCCCAACAGCATCCAACTCGAGTTATTGAAAAACCGTTTGAGCCAACCGAAGATCGCAAGTTAAAACCGTACGTTCAGATTGACTGTCTCTATGGATTTGCCTGCAACCCGTGCCAATTTGCCTGCCCTCATGGAGCTATTACCAAAAGTTCCACCAGCACTGTGCCTAACATCAACTACGACAAGTGTATTGGGTGTATGGAGTGCGTTTACCAATGTCCGGGCTTAGCTATATTTGGATACAACATTGCCAAGGAGTGGCTATTTCTCCCTATAGAATATGAAGTTCAGGAAGGTGCCGAAGTTTTTCTGGTGAACAACCAAGGCGAAAAGTTGGGTGAAGGCGTTATTGAGAAAATTCTGACAAAGAAAAACAAGACCAATATAGCTAGGGTAAAATCCACAACAATACATGGGAATGAGCTATCCAACGTTCGCGGATTTATTGTAAAAGAGAACTATCCCGAACCGGTAACCCTCTCAAAGACGACAATTAAGGCTCAAGAAAAAACATACATCTGCCATTGCGACGATGTTTCGTTCGACGAAATTCTATCTACCATTGGTAACCGTAAGTTTATCTCCGCCGACGAAATAAAGCACACCACCCGATTGGGCATGGGCGCCTGCCGAGGCAAACGATGTATCAAACGGTTAAAAACGGCGTTGATCCCATTGGGCATTCAAATTGTGGGAGATGCCACTCCCCGCGGACCGCTAAGCAATCAGGTGGAGATGGGCGAACTCTATCCCAAAAATGTTGCACCAACCTACATTACCGGAATTAATGGTAAAAAGGCAACCGTAATAAAGGTTAAGAGCCTTGTTGCCGGCGGAGGAATTGGTGGAAGTGCCCTATTCCGCTATATGGCCGAAGCAGGAATGAAACCCGTGCTGCTGAACTATGGACGTGGTGCCTCTTGGCGAAATATTGCCGGTGGCCGTCCCGCTTTTTCACTACCCGAAATTGCGGACATCGCCACGAAAAGCCATGAGATTTTCAAGGATCTTGAAAAACTTAGCAGTATTGACTATCGCCCCACCAACTACGTAACGTTTGCCCACGACGAAGCCACCTACAAAGCGCTTGAGGCGTCACGGGCCTGGAGCAATGCCCGCATGGTTGAACCAAAAGACTTTAAAAAAGAGGTATCCCCCTTCTTTAACCAAAACCTCAACACCTATCAATCTGCGCTAATCACCAGCGATTGTTGGCAAGCAACGCCAGGCAAAACAATTGATTTGATCCGCAAGATTGGTCTTGCCAAGGGTGGCGAAATCAAGGAGGACTGCGAACTCATCAGTGTACACAAAAATGGAAACGGGTATGTTGTGCTCGTTCGCGACCACGACAAAAGTTACATCGAATACCATGCCGATGTTTTTGTAAACGCCATGGGTCCAGGTGCAGAAAAATACTCCAGCATGCTTGGTCATGAGCTTGGTCTTTACTCCGTAAAACACCAGGCATTTATTACTCGCCGCCTTCCTTGGATGGGTGTCAACGGCGATCCGCTTGGAATGCTTATCGACCGCAGAAAATACAAGGGGTTTGTTGCCGTTTATGGCCAACAGATGGCCGAGACAGGCCAAATCATAGGTTGCGCTTCGCCCGCCACCGATCCACAACAGGCGGAGAAAAACCTGAAGATAAACACCCAAGAGTTCTTGGAAATAGCGTCCGAAGTGTTCTCGAGCTGGATACCTCAACTTTCCAGCGTAGGATTCCAAGCCATTTGGGCAGGATACTATGTGGAACCAAGAATGTATATCGATCCGGCCGAAGGACTTTTCCTCGGTTTACGCGGTCAGGGATTCATGCTGGGCATGCAGCTGGCCAAAATGTATGTGGATACCCTCAATGGAAAACCCGTTCCAGAATACTTCCAGCGACTTGGTCTTGCAGGCGACGGACTACCCGAAAAAGCGTTTAAGTAAAACAAAAACTTCCGTTGAAAGCCCAAGAAGAGTTCATCTTCTTGGGCTTTTTCATTAGATGCCATAGGGTAACAAGAAAACAGAGGTGCACTTAGATGCTTTCCGGAAAAATATCGACTACAAATAGAACAGAGCAATACAATGGTCCCAATCAACCTTGTATCAGAAAATTGTCAGCTGCAAATAATATTTTCCACGAATCGTTGTTGATCATATTTTTTTTATCTTGTTGGCCTTTCCCAAAAAAACCTATCCTATGAACAAACTATCCTTATTACTATTTCTAATGACTTTCGGCGTCCTGCAATCAACCATTGCAAGCCCAGCCTACCCGAAACCGATTCGGTTTATCCAACCCGATGGGAGCACAATCACCCTCACGTTGAAAGGTGATGAGCATACGAAGTGGGCAAGCACAACCGATGACTATACCTTAATGTCCAATCCAAAGGGATATTACGAATACGCAACAACAGATAGCCGTGGCAATATAATCCCTTCAGGGATTAAAGCAAAAGACAAAGAACAGCGACAAAGCGAAGATATCAAATTGCTCTCCAAAACGTCAAAAGGACTTCGTTATTCAAAAGAACAAGTTCAAATGCTTAGAACTATTCAGTCTATTCGACAAAAAGAAGCAAGAAGAGCATTTCCAACAACGGGTAACCGAAAACTCATTTGCATCCTAATGGGATTTAAAGACAAGGCTTTTACGAAAACCCAAGCCGATTTCAACAACCTCTTCAACCAAGTAAATTATTCGGCCAACGGGGCTACCGGAAGCGTAAAGGACTACTACCTTGAAAACTCCTTCAACAAATTCAACCTTACAGTAACCGTGGCCGGTCCATATACTGCAAGCCAAAACATGGCATACTACGGCGCAAATGATTCAAACGACAATGACGTGAAGCCAGATGTCTTAGTTACAGAAGCAGTAACCGCAGCCGATGCAGCAGTGAATTATGCCGATTTCGATAACGACAACGATGGTAATGTCGATGGGGTTTACGTGATTTATGCCGGTTACGGAGAAGAAGCCGGGGCATCTGCCAATGCAATTTGGGCCCATGCATGGGAAATTCCGTCAAAAACACTTGATGGCAAAATAATTTCAAGTTATTCGTGTTCGGCAGAGTTGGAATCGAACTCCGGCTCTACGATGACATCTATTGGTGTTATATGCCACGAATTTGGCCATGTACTTGGTGCACCCGACTACTACGACACCAACTATGACACAGGAGGCCAGTTTGACGGAACCGGGGATTGGGATTTAATGGCCGGAGGGTCATGGAACAATAACGGTATAACTCCGGCACACCACAATGCCTACACCAAAGTAATGGTTTATGGATGGGCTAATGCAACTACGCTAGAAGAAGGAGCCTCAATCACTATGCCCTCATCGCAATCTAACTCATCTGCATTTTATAGGATAAATACTACAACTGCAAACGAATATTTCCTTATGGAAAATCGTCAGCAAACAGGCTTTAATGTGGCAAATCCTGGTCACGGACTTTTAATATTCCACGTCAGCAAAGATGTTGAGGCTCATTATAGCAACAACGACATTAATGCCAAGGCACCTCAAAACATGTATCCGGTATGCGCTTCAGCCACTTCAAACCCAGGATCGACGGCCGCATCCTATGGAAGTATTAGTTCTGCCAGTTGTCCATTCCCAGGCTCATCAAACAAACGGGAGTATACAGACGCATCCATGCCATCAATGAAATCGTGGGCAAGTGCAAATACAGGGAAACCAATTACGAACATTTCCGAAAATACGACTACAGGAATAATCACATTCGATTTCAACGGAGGATATTTAGGAAATCCAACGGGGTTCACCGCGACTCAAATGAGCACTTCTCAAATTGACCTTGCTTGGACAAAATCAGAGAATCGTGACGTAGTTGTTGCATTCTCCCTTACTCCCAATTTTGGATCACTAATTGACGGCACAACCTACAGCCAAGGAGAAGCAATAGTGGGTGGTGGAACGATTCTGGTTTTCGGAGATGCAAGCAACTTTCCGCACACAGGCCTAGTCAATAACAAAACCTACTATTACAAAATCTGGACAAAACTATCAGCAACACCAACCTATTCGCCTGGAGTTGAACGGCAGGCAACAACAGCAACGGGAGACCCGAATGGATTTACAGCAACCCCAATCGCTACTTCTCAAATTGACCTTGCTTGGACAAAATCAGAGAACAAAAACGTAGTTATCGCCGTCTCTCCAACGCCAGCCTTCGGAACATTAAATAACGGCACAACCTACAGCCAAGGAGAATCGATTCCTGGAGGTGGAACAATTATTGTTGCGGGTGATGCAACGAGTTTTTCGCATACTGGATTAAACAGTAATACAACCTATTACTACAAAGCTTGGTCGACTCTTTCAGCAACTCCGACCTACTCTCCAGGAACAGTTGAAAATGCAACTACCATGTGCAGCGGCACTATTGCTCTTCCTGTTTTTGAAGATTTTGAAGATGCGACACTCCCTGGTTGCTGGACGATTGACGACCATCAAGGCAATGGACAAATATGGCAATTTGGAAACATTGCCGAAGGACTAAGTGGAACCTACGCCTATCTTAACTCGGATGATTTTGGTGGCGGCAACTCTCAAAATGCTGATTTAGTAACCCCGTCAATCACCTTAAATGGAGCAAACTCGATAACCCTCTCGTTTAGACATTATTTTAGGTTTTACGAGACAGGCGAAAGCGCCCAACTTTCATATAGCATTGACAATGGTACAACTTGGGTAGAACTAGACAAATGGACTGCATCGACAACAAACCCTGCAAACTACAAGAAAATAATTACCGCTATTTCAGGCAAACCTTCGGTAAAATTTAAGTGGAACTATACCGGAACATATGGCTACTACTGGTGTGTAGACGACATCAGAATAGCTGAAACAACAGCAGCCGATTTTATTCCAGACTTCAACGCAGATCTGCTAACCGTTAATATTGGAGAGGCCACAATTTTTACGAATCTTTCAAACGGAACGATCACCGCCTACGCATGGGATTTTGGTGATGGAGCAAGCCCAGCAACAGCAACCACTGCTGGACCTCATACCGTTACATATGCCACTGCTGGAATGAAAACAGTAGCCTTGACCGTAAATGGAAGTGTTACCGAAACAAAATCAGCTTACATAACGGTTGTTGATCCGAATGCTCCTGCCGTAGTTGTTAGTTGGGATTTTGAAGATAGCAATCTATTGTCCGACGATGGCATAACTCAAAATTCCACCAAAACAATCACATCGAACTCAAGCGGAACGATCAGCTATGCTGGTGGATCAGGAGGAACAGGAACCATTGCCATTTCGAATACAGGTTGGGACAACGGCAACAATACAAAAGCTTGGCAAACCGAGTTTAGTACATTGGGATATAACAATATTAAAATCTCATCCAAACAGCGAAGCTCCACCACAGGTCCAAAAGAGTTTAAACTCCAATACAAAACCACTGGCTCTACTTGGATTGATGTTCCATCGAGCAATATAACAGTGGCAGCAAATTTTACTGCAGGCGTATTGACGGAACTTGCATTACCCGATGAAACCGGAAATCAATCATCCGTAACCGTTCGATGGATAATGAGAAGCAACCTGCAGGTTGGATCAGGAGACGTCGCCTCAAGTGGGACTAGCCGCATAGACGACATTCTGGTTATCGGAAAAAAAATCAACGCAAACTTACAATACACCCTTACTATTTCAAAAATTGGAAACGGAACTGTCAGTCCAACAGAGGGAGCCAAAAGCTACGATGCAGGAACTGTGGTGTCACTTACCGCTACCCCCGACCAAGGATGGAAGTTCGACAAGTGGGAAATCGACGGAACAACCATTTCTACCGCATCAGCGAATGTTACAATGACTGCAAACACTGCTGCCAAGGCTACATTCTCGTTACTAAACGGGGTTACTGAAATGGATTATCAACTAAAAGTTTTCCCAAATCCATTCACATCATCAATAACGATTGAAAGCGCACTAACAATCAACAATTTAATCATTGTAGACCTATTCGGAAAAACACTGATTAGGGACAACAATATTGGCAAATCACTGCATACCATGAATTTATCAGAATTGTTTCCTGGTAGCTATATGATAAGGATTGAAGCTATGGACAACTCATTCCAAACGATAAAAATCATTAAGCGATAACATTATTTACAAGTCCAATTAAGAGAGGTGCCTGAATCAGGCACCTCTCTTAATTTAATGGCCCACGAAGAACTAAAAGCAAAGAATCCTTTCGTATGTTTATGTGGAAGCGATACCACAATTCAACAATAAAATCACACCAAATGAATAGAACTAATGTTGGATATTTCCGTTTATAAAGTTTCAACCACAAAAACAATCGATCTTTCAATCATATATTATTACTTTTACGCCCCAAAAAACAACCAATATACCATGAGAATCTCCTTTATTTTAGCATTACTATTTACGGTAGCATTTCCAACCCGACAGGCAGATGCCAGTCCAGCCTACCCAAAACCCGTCCAGTTTACTCAACCCGATGGGTCCACAATAACCCTCACGCTTAAAGGTGATGAGCATGCAAAGTGGGCCATGACCACTGACGGCTACACACTAATGTCGAATGCAAAGGGGTACTATGAATATGCCACCACCGATAACCGTGGCATGCTTAAACCATCGGGAGTGGTTGCCAAGAACAGCGAAAACAGGTCAACCGAGGATGCTGAATTACTCTCCGGAATTTCGAAGGGTTTGCGCTACTCAAAAGAGCAAACGCAAATGCTTAAAAGTATCCGTTCGATACAAAATAGTGAAGCAACAAGAGCATTTCCCACAACAGGCAAACGAAAGTTGATATGCATCCTAATGGGATTTAAAGATAAAGCCTTTACGAAAACACAAGCAGATTTCAACAACCTCTTTAACCAAGTAAACTATTCGGCCAACGGAGCTACCGGAAGCGTAAAGGACTACTATCTTGAAAACTCCTACAATAAGTTCAACCTTACAGTAACGGTTGCCGGACCATATACCGCAAGCCACGATATGGCCTTCTACGGAGCAAATGATTCCGACGACGGGGATGTAAAAGCTGACACGCTGGTAGTAGAGGCGGTTAGCCTTGCCAACCCCAGTATTAACTATGCCGATTACGATAATGACAATAATGACACCGTGGACGGGGTTTATGTGATTTATGCCGGGTACGGTGAAGAAGTCGGTGCACCAGCGGATGCAATTTGGGCCCATGCATGGCAAATTCCAACAACAAAACCAGCTACCACATACGATGGAAAAACCATCAAAGACTACTCCTGCTCAGCAGAACTTAGTGGCAATAGTGGATCTACCATGACTTCTATTGGAGTTATATGCCATGAATTTGGCCATGTTCTTGGTGCACCCGACTACTACGATACCGACTACGAAAAATCGGATGGAGATTTTTACGGTACCGGAAATTGGGATTTAATGGCAGGCGGTTCATGGAATAACCATGGTATCACCCCAGCCCACCACAATGCATTTACCAAGGTAAACATATACAAGTGGGCTACAGCGACCGAACTCAGCAGCAGTGCCTCGATAGAGATTCCAGCATCAATAACAAATGATAAAGCCTTTTACCGCATTCCTACTACAACAACCAACGAGTATTATTTATTGGAGAATAGGCAGCAACTGGGCTTTGATGCGAAAACTCCAGGACATGGCCTACTTATCTACCATGTAGACAAGGATGTCACCAAGCACTATAACAACAACGACATCAACATTAAAGCCCCACAATTAATGTATCCTGTTTGTGCATCGGCAACAACTAACCCAGGCACAACAGTATCTTCATATGGCAATATAAGTTCAGGTGGATGCACCTTTCCCGGCACCTCAAACAAGAATACTTTCAGCGACCAAACGATCCCATCAGCAAAGTCAAGCAATGGCGCCCTTTCTGGAATTGCTCTTACCAACATTACTGAAAATACCCTAACCAACGTTGTGACTTTCAATTTCACAAAATCGACTACAGATGTAAAGGTTATCACCGCCTCAAGTATTAATTGCTACCCATCACCTTTCAGCAACAACCTGAACATTAGTAGCCAGGGTCCGTTAAAATCCATCACTATTTACGACCTCACTGGAAAAATCATTGTCTATCAGACGGCAACAGGAGAGAACATTCAAACGGTAAATACATCAGCACTATCCAACGGATACTATTTAGTGAAGGTGGTTGATGCGAATGGAATAGCAACAACAATAAAAACGGTAAAACAATAGCGAATACATTATAGTTAAATAAAAAAGGCGAGATAACTTCTCGCCTTTTTTAATTTACAGACTAACTAGTAATAAATCTATAAGTTCGGTATGAATACCATTCGAAAGCCAACGGATGGTGAAGGTTTCGAAAAAAGTTCGGCTGGAGTATCTATTTTAACACTATAAGCTGACGAACTGAAGGAACCACCCTTGGTTAGCGCGCCACTGCCCACCATCTCCCCTACGTTGCCACACATACAATAGATTCCATACAGATTTGCACGGTATGAGTTCACCTTACCCGTAACCAAGTAGTTGTCGAGAACAGAATTAGCCTGCTTTTTTTTGCCAATATTAACAGTGTCCATAGTCTTAAACTCTAGACTATTAGAAAGAAAATTGCATTCAAATTCACCTTTCTTGTTTCGCAAATACTTATCGTAATCACGCTTACCTTTAGGATCACCCCATGTATAAACCCACTGGTGATGATCTCCCCTAGCAGCTCTTACCCATTCAGCTTCAGTTGGTAACCGATAAACACCCTTTACCATTTTTCCACCAACATTACCTTCTCCGCATTTCTCTGTGCGCCAACGGCAATACGCAACTGCTGCCTCGCTCGAAATATTTACAGCTGGATAATCCTTAAAAGCTGGATGCCAGTGGTAGGTATCCACATAAGGTGCATTATAGCTATAGGTAAACGCTGTAAGCCACTGTGCACTATCAGGCTTGCAGATATCCAACAGCGAGTTATCCCCAGACAGGCTTATCTCCCGCAAAAAATCACGGTATTCGCCATTAGTAACCTCGGTTTGTCCCATATAGAAGCCATCAACCTGAATCAAAGCACCGTTAACAGAAGCCATTCCCATAGGAATGTAAGAGAAGCCCTTGGGTGCTTTTTGGGCTATTGATTGGCCGAAACAACAAGCAAACATTCCAACAACAAGAAGTATCTTTTTCATAGAAAACTTATATTAGGTAAAGGATGACCGTAACAATTAACACTTTGCCGCATAAAATTAAACAAAATATTTAAAACAGCATACAGGTCAAATAACTTAAAATAAAGAAAAGAGTAGTGACTTCCATTACAAAAGAAACCTCGTTGTAAAATCGCCATAGATCACGACGTAACCAAATATTACGAATGGTAATACCACCATAAATCACCAAACGATTATGGGGAAAACAATGTGAGCATAAGATTACACTTTCAATACGGACAACTTGGAACTATATAGTTCGGTTCGAAAAATTGTTGGTGTTTTAGCTGAAGTTGAACGAGCCAACAATTAAGTAAAAAAGGATGAGTAGCATTTTACCAAAAATTAGACAGACTAGCCCAACTAACGACTCATTCTGCGGGGTGTTTATTGAGATTAATGTCGTAGTCAGGAACTCTCACCCGATCCAAAATGGAGTTAATATTTTCCGTCAACGTTAAGCTACGAGACTAGTGCTCCTTTAACCCAGGGAAAAGACGCCTAAGTGCCGCAAGAATATCCTTACGAGCATAATTATCTCGATTTATAACAAGAATAGTATCGTCGCCAGCCAGAGTACCAATAATCTCAGGCATTTTTGCATGGTCAATAAACATTGCAACGCTGCTGGCAAATCCTGAATGAGTTTTTAATACTGCAAAACTATGGGTAAACTCCACCCAAATTACGCTCTCCACCGGCAAATTAACCATCGACATATGCTTGGATGCTTGGCTAATACTATTGGGCATTACATACACATAGCCCATCTCATTATCGGGAACTTTGGCTACTCCTATCTCCTTTAAATCGCGCGACAAAGTAGCTTGAGTTACATCGTAACCGTTTTTCGAGAGATTTTCGAGAAGTCCCTCTTGGGTGTGAATTTTCTCGGAAGCAATCAACCTCCCAATTTCCTGAAATCTATCCTTTTTCTTGGACATCTGTGTATAAACTCATTTTACATGCAAGTTTATACAGTATTAATGAGACTGCAAAACTTTAAACAATCAATACCACCTGTTGGTGGTAAGAATTTATTGGTCCATCAAAATACGCTCATAGAAAGAGCCCATTAAAAATTATCCTGCGTTTAATCCCATATATTTAACACAAAAAAATCTATGAAAGTAACTGACATCAAACTCAATGTAAGGCTAAACCTAGTTGTAGGGTCAATGGCACTAATAATCATTACATTTCTTGGTACATTCACTTACTTAAACCAGAAAACGAGGCTACTAACCGACCTCAACACGAACATAACCCAATTGGTTAACAACATGACCGTATTGGTTAATACACAAGTCACCTCAAATCAAGAAAAAGTGAACTCCTACACTAAAGTTTTTGAGGATCTCTACTACAGTTCAGGAACAACAACATTTTCAGGAACACCGGTGACTACAGAAGTTACTGATCAAGTCAGCAATCAGCAATCATCAGAAACCATTTTCCCACTTCAACTGGCCGGAAAATCGCTCTACCAGAATTTCAACCTTGTAGATAAGATCAAGGAGTTAACCGGAGGCAGCGCAACCATTTTTCAGAAAACCAGCAAAGGCTACCTGCGCATTTCTACTAACGTAACGAACTCAAGTGGCAACAGAGCAGTAGGCACTTACATACCCAATAACTCCCCAGTAGTACAGGCCATCGAGCAAGGCCAATCCTACAAAGGAAGAGCATTGGTAGTGGATAATTGGTACCTTGCCAACTATACCCCTATAAAAATAAGCAACAAAATAGCAGGAATGCTTTACACTGGAGTTAAGGAGAAAGATATCGATCAGCTGAAAACTGCTTTCGCCTCTCAGCAAATTTTACAAAGTGGTTTTTTATCCCTTATCAACTCCAGTGGCGAGGTGTATATACATCCAACTGTCGAGGGCAGCAATGTTGCAAAGGAGACCTACTTTACGCGCTTAAACACCGAAAAGGGAGACGGTATCAATACGTTTGAAGAGAAAGACAGCAAGGGTGAAAATACTCTTTACTTCTCAAAATACGTTGCCAACATTGATTCATTTGTAATCATTTCGGTAGCAACTCAGGAAGTTTATGCGCCAATAAAAGCACTGAGGAACCTTGTTGTTCTAACGGTCTTTTTCACTTTAGTGATTTTCATTGTGGTTCTCTCGATTTTTAGCCGATCGATAACCAAACCACTGCAAAAAGGAGTAATGTTTTCGAACACGGTAGCAGATGGAGACCTTAGGACTAGCCTCGCCATCGACCAGAACGATGAGGTGGGAGAACTTGCAAATGCACTAAACCGTATGACTGTTAAGCTACGAGAGGTTGTGACCCAAATTGATACAGGTGCTACAAGCATAGCGGATGCAAGCCAGCAGTTCAGCATTAGTTCACAACAGTTAAGCCACGGTGCCAACACACAAGCATCGGCAGTAGAGCAAATCTCCTCATCAATGGAAGAGATGGTTTCGAATATCAATCAGGTTTCGGAGAATGCGCGGCAAACTGAAAAGATTGCTACTTCTGCTACAATCAACATGGCTCAAGTAAAGGCGTCAGCCCTTGATAGCATGCAAGCGGTGAAACTAATCGCAGAGAAAATAAAGATAATAACCGACATCGCATTTCAAACCAATATTTTGGCTTTAAATGCGGCGGTGGAAGCAGCAAGGGCTGGTGAGCAAGGTCGTGGGTTTGCAGTTGTAGCGGCAGAGGTTCGAAAACTTGCCGAACGAAGTAAAATTGCTGCCGACGAAATCGTTTTACTATCAAAACAAGGAGTTTCACTCTCGGAAAAATCAGCCAGTTTAGCCGAATCTATAATGCCGGAGATGGAAAAGACCACCAACTTAGTTCAAGAAATTTCAGCAGCCTCGGCAGAACAGGCATTGGGAGCGGAACAAGTAAACAACGCAATACAGCAACTCAACGAGATTACCCAGGAAAATGCGGCATCAGCTGAGGAAATGGCAACATCGGCAGAAGAGTTAACCAGCCAATCGGAACAATTCCTTGAAATAATTGGATACTTCAACACGAAACAATAATCAATGTGAATGCCCTGAAATATCAGGGCATTCACTTATTTCTTCAAGATAATTTCCGACAACAATCTTTTGGGGACATGGTGCACCTGATGCTCATCCCTCCAATACTTAACATCACCATTGGCCGGCATTGGATCAATGCAAACTACTTCTTTGGGTACACCTAAGGCGAGCACCAATACCGGTTTTAAGTTTTCGCTGAAGTTTAGCAATTCCGAAATTTCTTTGCGCTTTATGGAGGCGATCATACAGCCCCCAAATCCTAATTCTACAGCACCAAGCATGATGCTTTGCGCGGAGATACCTTGATCATGTGCACTTTCTGCGGCGATAGAAGTATCCTCAACCATCACAATATAGGCCGATGGCCTCTCACCCTCTTCGGGCCCAGCCCAGTCTTTTAAGTATCCAGCCCAAGCCAGCAAAGGGAATAACTGTGCACAGGTTTCGGCATCGTTGATTATGCAATACTTTAATGGTTGTAAGTTTCTGCCGGAAGGCGACAATCTAGCCAAATCGACAAGCGAGAGCAAGTTCGATTCCAAAACAGGCCTTTCCTGATAAAACCTGCGATAGCTTCGATTCTTAACAACAATTTTCGAAAGGTTCATAAAAAAATCGATTTTAACGGTAAATATACCAGCAAGATAAATACTCAAAAACAAAAAACTGCCATCGATAAAAGTGGCAGTTTTAGGAAAAAGGTAAGTTAGAATCGACCTTCAATTATTTTCCAGTCGAGTACATTCCAAAATGCTTGAATATAGTCAGGCTTCCTGTTTTGTTGATCGAGGTAATAGGCATGCTCCCATACATCACAGGTTAAAAGTGGCACCAACCCTTGTCGCAAAGGATTTCCAGCATTTGACTCTTGAATGATCTCAAGTTTTCCTTGGGGGTTTTTAGCAAGCCAAACCCATCCCGATCCAAAGAGTGTAGCACAAGCCTTATTGAACTGCTCCTTAAACTCAGGCAATGATCCAAACGATGCATCAATGGCCTTGGCTAAAGGCCCCGAAGGCATCAGCAATGGTTCTGACGAAAATTGAAAAAAATAGAAAGTATGGTTCCATACTTGTGCTCCATTATTGAATATTCCACCGTCACCTTCGCGAATTATTGTTTCGAGAGTGGCATTCTCAAACTTCGACCCAACAATGAGATTATTCAGGTTTGTTACATAAGCTTGATGATGCTTGCCGTAGTGAAACTCAAAAGTTTTTTTGCTCAAATGTGGCTCAAGTGCATCAATACTGTAGGGTAATTTAGGCAATTCGTGTATCATGGCTTTCCCTATTAAAAGTTTGTAAACAAAGTTAGGGTAAACAGGATCAATAACCAAGATAAAAGAGACAAAAGAAAAGCCGGCATTGCAGCCGGCTAATCAACTCATCTAACCCAAAAAACATAAACAATCAAAAGATCTATATACAGCTATAGCGACGATTAATCTCATCCCAATTTATTAGCGACCAAAATGCAGCAATATATTCATTTCTTCGGTTTTGATACTTCAAATAGTAAGCATGTTCCCATACATCTATACCAAATATTGGATATCCTTTCAACTCTGCCACATCCATTTTGGGATTATCTTGGTTAGGTGTAGAGCTTATGACAAGCCGTCCCTGCACATCGACCAACCACGCCCAACCAGAACCAAAACGACTCAACGCCGCTTTATTAAACTCCTCCTTGAAAGCAGCAAATGAACCGAATTGAGAATTGATAGCTTTGGCAATGTCGCCAGTAGGCTCTCCACCACCATTTGGTGAAAGTATTGTCCAAAAAAGATTATGATTGTAGTATCCTCCACCATTGTTCCTAACAGCCACGGGACGTTTCGATATGTCTTTAAGGATATCATCCAATGACATATTTTCCAACTCAGTCCCAAGGATTGCGCTGTTTAGGTTACTAGTATATGCGCCATGATGCTTGGAATGGTGAATCTCCATGGTTGTGACATCGATGTAAGGCTCCAATGCGTTATAATCGTAAGGTAATTTAGGTAGTTCGAATGGCATAATGCTAAAGTTTTGTTGTTATTAAGAATCATTCTAAAATAAAAACAACAACAAAACGAAAAAGTTCATGGTGAGGAGAGAATCTCAACCAATATTAAAACAAAATACCCAACGAGAGGTACAAACCTCGCAACAATAGACAAATAGCCAGTAAAAACGGGGTTAAGAGGAAGATTTATTGGTCACCACAGTCTCTTTGGTTTGGGAGAACAGCTCAACACCAAGGAAATAATACCTTACCTCAAAAAAATCAACATGCCACTTCCCATCAAGCGAATCGACAGATCCGGTTAACTTTGAAAGTTTGCCAAAAAATGGCTTTCGAGATCGACGAACACTCTTTTTATTAACGACCAATTTAATCCGTATATTTTAATACAATTTACACTATTTTTTCGGAAATTGTAACCAATAACAAAGAAAAAAAACATGAAAATAACAAAAGCCACCACCGTAGAGGATGTAATCACTAATGTGCCCTTATCTGTAAAATACCTTTGCGACAAAGGAATTCGCTGCATCAAGTGTGGTGAACCCATATGGGGAACTATTGAAGATTTAGCCAAAGAAAAAGGGCTCACTAGCAGTGAAATTGACGCCCTTGTAGTTGACTTACAAAATCTACCAACCAGAAATTAAAAACTCTGCCTTAAGAGCAGAGTTTTAACATATGGAGATTTACCAGTATTTGCCCGGGATTAAGTAGTTTTTGACATAATCGGCAACACCTTCCTCCAGAGAGGTGAATGGTTCTGCATATCCGATGGATCGAAGTTTACTCATATCGGCTTCGGTAAAATATTGATACTTATCGCGAATATCAGCGGGGGTGTCAACAAAACCTATATCCTCTGCAACATCCATGGCCTTAAAAGTGGCCTTGGTCAGATCCAAGAACGTACGAGCCTTTCCTGTTCCCATGTTATAGATACCCGAATCCTTTCGATGCAGCATGAGAAAGAACATCACATCACAAAGATCTTTAACATAAACAAAATCACGCATTTGCCCACCATCACTAAATTTTGGGTTATGCGAGCGGAACAGCTTCATTTTGCCTGAAGCCTTAATTTGATTATACGAATGGAAAATAACCGAGGCCATTCGACTCTTGTGAAACTCATTGGGGCCATAAACATTGAAAAACTTGAGTCCTGCCCAAAAGAAAGGCTGTTTGGGTTGAACTAAGGCCCACTTATCGAAATCATTTTTCGAATCGCCGTATGGGTTCAATGGTTTCAACTGAGGAATTATGGCATGATCGTCGCTATAGCCATGCTCTCCCATTCCATAGGTTGCAGCCGAAGAGGCATAAACCACTGGAAGCCCATATTCCACACAGGCATTCCATATCATTTGAGAATAGCCAAGGTTTAGCTTATCAAAGATTGCTTTATCAAATTCAGCCGTATTAGTACGAGCTCCAAGGTGAAACACAAACTCCACTTGTGCATGATTTTCCTGCAACCAAGTATGAAAAGTTTCCCGATCAACCATCTCGGAATAAGTCTTCCCCTCAAAATTTTTGTTTTTATCGGCTCGCGAAAAATCATCAACCAAAACAATATCATTGTAACCTTCTAAGTTTAGCCTTGCCACTAAACCACTACCAATAAAACCTGCAGCGCCTGTAACTACGATCATAGCAATCAATTTAACAATTCAACAAAAAGCGAAAACGATTCCAACGCCTAGTGTTAACATCCAAAGTTTTGACCAATTAAACGTAACACATCGCGCATCAAAGATACTGATTATAATGTGAACGTATTTTGCCACGACAAATATCTTATTGAAAACCCCAAGCGACCTACTAATCGAAATTCCTATCCCTAAAGGCACTCCCATTATTCCGATTTAATTAATCAAGGCGATCAAAAGGCAGATATCGAATAGTTAAAGATAGCCATGCTCTGCATCAGCCCCATGTTAACCAGATGATCGAAACAGTTGTGGCTGTATAATCATTCTAGCCATACAATGAACACTTGAAGGATCTACATGTTATAATGTAGACAAACCAAAGCAATATAAATTTGCGACCTAGGTTTGACGTAAAAACAAAACCAGTTTGGTATAGATGCCAAAAAAGTTTACCTTTAGTTATATGTTTCGAGATCAATTCAACCTGAATAATTGACAACATTAGTATGGCAGAAGTACTCATAACCCGAAGGGAAAGATTCAATGCAGCTCATCGACTCTTCCGACCAGAACTTTCGAACGATGAAAACTATAATGTATATGGAAAGTGCTCTAATCCTAATTGGCATGGGCACAATTACATTCTCTTCGTAACGGTTAAGGCCCAAGTAAACCAAAAGGTTGGATTCGCCATGAACCTCAAAGATTTGAGCACGATTCTCAAAACTGAGATTATTGAAAAGATCGACCATAAGAACATGAACCTTGAGGTTGATTTCATGCGAGGGAAAATAGCCTCTACCGAAAATTTAACCATAGCAATTTGGGAAGTAATTGCGCCATTGATTGAAGAAAAAGGTGCAACTTTGCATTGCGTCAGAGTTGAGGAAACAGAGAACAATTCGGCAGAATACTACGGAAATTAACACCAGTTATATATGGAAATAATTAATAATGGCACCAGCATCAACGAGAACGAGGGTTACGCAAAAATTGAGCGATGGAACCCTGAGAAAACAAGACTCATAGCTGAGCACTACAAATCCATTCTTTCACTAATTGGCGAGGATCCCGACAGAGAAGGGTTATTGGATACACCCGTAAGAGTTGCAAAAGCGATGCAATTTCTAGCTCAAGGTTACAATACCGACCCCACCGAGATTCTGCGTAAGGCAAAGTTTAAGGAAGATTACCAACAGATGGTTATTGTAAAAGACATCGAGTTGTACTCGATGTGCGAGCATCACATGATTCCATTTTACGGTAAAGCGCATGTTGCTTATATACCTAATGGATACATAACAGGACTAAGTAAGATAGCAAGAGTCGTTGATGCGTTTGCTCGCAGATTGCAGGTACAAGAAAGGTTAACAGTTCAAATTCGCGATGCAATTCAAGAAACGCTAAAGCCGTTAGGAGTTGCCGTAGTGATTGAGGCAAGCCATATGTGTATGCAAATGCGTGGTGTACAGAAGCAAAACTCATCCACCACCACATCTGCATTTACGGGTGCCTTCCTTTCACACAATAAAACTAGGGAGGAATTCATACACCTAATTGGAGTCAAGTTACACTAGGAAAACTAGAAAAAGGGCTAAACAACTGCCCTTTTCTTTTTTTTATATTATGCCAATGATTTAATTACCAGCAGCAACCGTCTTTTTTTTCGTATCTTTCATTCTCTTGTATAAGTCAACAAAATCAAAGAGATAGGTAACAGAGGCACCAATCGTTCTGTTCGAATTATAGGTATCATCACTCTTGTGCACATCCATTATGCTGTAGTCATAACGAATATCGAACACCCATGTGCCTTTAGTCTTAGGCAACTCGGCCCCAACTCCAACAGAAAAACCATAGTCCATTCGACGCCATCCGGAATTATCGAGTTTTTGTGTAGAAGTACCTGCCGCATCCTTAAACTCAACCTCTCCCCCTGTCCTTACGCTGGAATACACGCCTCCTATCGCATGAATCTTAGCGAAACCCAATGCCTTAAGTGAATACTTAGCCAAGACTGGAATACTAAGATAGCTAACCTTATACTTACTTTCAAACCCATTATTATCGGTTTTCACGCCGCGCTGCAAGAAAGTTAGTTCCGGCTGAATGGAAAGTCTATCGGTAATACCAATCTTTCCAACAATCCCTAACTCCAAACCGGTACGAAATTTCACCTCACTCCCACCAAAAGATTCATCCGCATTGGAAATCCTGGAAAAACCCAATCCAATTTTAGGTCCTGCATAGACAAACCCAAATTCACGATTTCCAATTTTAAGCACTTGGGCAGACATAGTAAGAGAAGCAAAGCAAAAGGTAACAACAAGTATAATTGTTCTCATAGGTCTTTGGGTATTTATGTTTAGGCAATTTACTACATTCACTAATTATGGGAGCAAGCTAATTAGAATTTGTATTAAATTTGTCGAGTAACTAACAAAACTGCTATGAAGGCATACGTGTTTCCCGGACAGGGAGCCCAATTTGTAGGCATGGGAAAAGATCTTTACGATAACAACCCCGCAGCCAAAGAGCTTTTTGAGAAAGCAAATGAAATTCTTGGATTTCGCATAACCGACTTAATGTTTACAGGCACCGATGAGGATTTGCGCCAAACTAAAGTAACGCAACCAGCAATATTTTTGCATTCGGTTATACTGGCAAAATCTTTGGGTTCAAACTTTAAGCCCGAAATGGTGGCAGGACACTCATTGGGAGAGTTCTCCGCACTCGTTTCTGCTGGAGCACTAACCTTTGAAGATGGTCTCCGTCTAGTGTATAAGCGTGCAATGGCCATGCAAAAGGCCTGCGAGATTGAGCCATCAACCATGGCCGCAATCCTAGGCCTTGAGGACGAAAAGGTTGAGCAAATTTGCCAATCCATTGATGAAGTAGTCGTTCCTGCAAACTACAACAGCCCTGGCCAGTTGGTTATTAGTGGATCAATGAAAGGGATTGAGATTGCCTGCGAAAAGATGAAAGAAGCAGGGGCAAAACGTGCTCTACCGCTTAAAGTAGGCGGTGCCTTTCACTCCCCGCTTATGGAACCAGCTCGCAAAGAATTGGAAGAAGCAATTATTGCTACTACCGTAAGCAAGCCCATTTGCCCAATCTATCAGAATGCTACGGCACAAGCAGTTTTGGATCCGGAAGTTATTAAGAAGAACTTGGTTGCTCAACTCACAGCACCAGTTCGCTGGACCCAAAGCGTTAAGAACATGGTTGCCGATGGTGCTACCTTCTTCACCGAGTTAGGCCCTGGTGCAGTGTTGCAAGGTTTGGTTAAGAAAATCGAAAAGGTTGAAGCCGAAAGCATTCAATCACTATAAAGAAAGGCGGGTTACCCCGCCTTTTTTTATTCCTTAAACTTGAAAATAATATTCTGTTTTAGATCTGGGTGTAAGCTATTAGCAACAGGACACTCCTTAGCCGAAAGTTGAAGCAACTTCCGCTCCTTGGCAGAGTAGTTGTTGTGAGGAAATGTAAGCTCCACAACCACCTCAACAACCCTTCTCGGTTCAGTTCCCATAACTTTAGTAATACTTACCTCAGTTCCATCGATATTGAACCCATGAGTTCGAGCCGATATTCCCATAATAGTAAGCATACAACTTCCCAAAGAAGTAGCTAATAAATCGGTAGGTGAAAAAAACTCTCCTTTTCCCTGATTATCAACTGGCGCATCAGTGGTAATTTTCACACTCGAGCGCACATGAGTTGCTTCTGTTCGAAGATCTCCAATATACTTTGTTCTTACCGTTTCCATCTTAGTATGTGTATTTTGAACTGAATAACAAAAAGATTCGGATGGAGTTCATTGGCCCCATAATAAAAGAGGGGACCGAAGTCCCCCCAAATATTTAGTTGCTAAGTGTACAATTAAATAACACCTTGCTCAACCATTGCTTTCGCAACTTTCATGAAGCCTGCAATGTTTGCACCATTAACGTAGTTAATGAATCCATCCTTACCTGTACCATGTTCAACACATGCCACATGAATGCTGTGCATAATTGATTGTAGTTTAGCATCAACTTCTTCAGCTGACCAGCTTAGTTTCATGCTATTTTGGCTCATTTCAAGACCAGATGTAGCTACGCCACCTGCATTAACTGCCTTTCCTGGAGCATATAGAATCTTAGCTTTAATAAATGCAGCAATAGCTTCTGGAGTACAACCCATGTTGGAGATTTCGCCAACGCACATAACGCCATTCTTAAGAAGAGTTTGAGCGTCGTCACCGTTAAGTTCATTCTGGGTTGCGCAAGGAAGAGCGATATCAACCTTAACTTCCCAAGGTTTCTTACCAGCTACAAACTTAGCACCTGGGAACTTCGTTGCGTAAGGAGCAACAACATCTTGATTCGAATTACGGAGATCAAGCATGTATGCAATCTTCTCTTGGGTCATACCAGCCTCATCAAAGAT
The DNA here is from genome assembly GCF_900096565.1 of Williamwhitmania taraxaci. Taxonomy (NCBI): domain Bacteria; kingdom Pseudomonadati; phylum Bacteroidota; class Bacteroidia; order Bacteroidales; family Williamwhitmaniaceae; genus Williamwhitmania; species Williamwhitmania taraxaci. Next base: position 43,032 of record NZ_FMYP01000012.1, on the reverse strand, counting down.
GTAGCCGTCAGGACCAGAAAGAGCGATAACCTTAGCACCCTTTTCTGTAGCCTTAAGAGCAGCACCCCAAGCCACGTTACCGAAACCAGATACAGATACAGTTTTACCCTTAAAGTTCGTCTTGCGGGTAGCAAGCATGGCCTCAACAAAGTAAATACCACCAAATCCAGTAGCTTCAGGACGAATAAGTGAACCGCCCCATGTTAAACTTTTTCCGGTAAGAACACCAGTATTTTCTTGAGCAAGTTTGCGGTACATACCGTAAAGGTATCCAATTTCGCGACCACCAACTCCAATATCACCAGCAGGAACGTCGGTTTGAGGACCAATCACTCTCCATAATTCGGTCATAAAGGCTTGGCAAAAACGCATTATTTCACCATCGCTCTTACCCTTTGGATTGAAATCGGAACCACCCTTTGCACCACCCATAGGAAGTGTGGTAAGTGCATTCTTAAAGGTCTGCTCGAAACCTAAGAATTTAAGAATACTAGGAGTTACACTTGGGTGAAACCTCAAACCACCTTTATAAGGTCCAATCGCATTATTAAATTGGAAACGGTAAGCAAGGTTAACTTGAACAGTTCCTTCATCATCTACCCAAGCCACTCTATAAGTGAATGATCTATCTGGCTCAACCAATCTCTCGATGATCTTTGCAGACTCAAATTCTGGGTGTTGGTTATAAATTTCTTCAATTGACTCTAATACCTCGTGCACTGCTTGGAGGTATTCTCTTTCGCCTGGGTGCTTTTTTTCAAGCTCGGACATTAATTTCTGTACATTCATCGCTTAAAGGTTTTTAGTTTTTTGGAAGAATACGTTTGAGTAATTCAAGCGCAAACGATTTACGCTTACAATTACTCTGTAAATTTAAATGGTTATTAACGATTTATCAAATGAAAAGAGCATGTTAAAGAATACTATTCTGAAGGTTTTTCCATTTCGGTATTCTGCAGTAACAAGCCTCTGCTTTTCTTACCATCAATAATGATGTCAAGAGGATTGTCAAAGCGAACCCAACGTATCTGATCCGACTCATACTCGGTGGGCATAGAGTCCAGCAGGTCCTGATTGAATACTCCATCCCCCAAAAACGGATTAATGGTGAGGTAGCCGATGCCAAAAGCGGTGAGATTTTGAAAAAAGTGCGTACCCTGACTTGGGTCGACGCGGAAATTTTTCTGACCAGCCTCTACAATCACCCTTGCCTCTGATATCTGCGACCATTTTACGGGAATACCCAGCCAAGAATCGCTTGACCCCCATCTTCCGGGTCCGACAAGCACGTAGTTCCGCTTGAGTTGTATAAATCTGGCGTTTAGTTCCTCCATTTCTGCAGCAATTTCCATCGATTTTGCTGCATCAAAGGACTCAGGCTTCACGTAAATAAAGTCAACGATATTGTGGATTCGACCATTGCCCAATGCCGATTCGGAATACACGAGGGCTTTGGAAAGATCAACTCCATCCCAAGAAAACTCTTCCAGTTGATCTGCCTCAACAATTGGACGAATCTGGAGGAAACTAAAGACTTTTGGTTGCCCTTTGGGGGTTTCCAAATTAATGGCAAACTCAATTTCGATAGAGTTATTCATTTCTCGCTGTCCTATTTCCAGTAATTCAGCAAGTATTTCGGCCAGAGGAAAGGTTTTATGCTTAAGAATATTCGAAAAGGTAACCACACGAGGGCCAAGCCCAGATAAAGTATCCATAATAACCCCACTCTGGTGATCGTAAGAAGAAGCCACATGCCTGACACTATCTTCTGGAGCATCAGCAATTTCCATTTTACGTAGATTAACACCATCGTCAGTGGAAGGCACAAATGTTTCAGGGGAAAGGTCAAGGCCAAAGAATATCTTTTGAGTATCACGCAAGGCCATCTCTGGTGTGCTGAGTTGAAGCACCTTTTTAGGGAATCGTGGTGAAAACCGAAGGGAAATACCTCCATCAACAATGTATTTACCTAGGCCATAAGCAATACTGGCAATACCATGCTCTGCTTTTTCCGAGCCAATAGGATAAAAATTGATTGACCGTGCTACTCCCGAAACTGTAGGGTAAAACAGATTTTCATGTTGACTTCCAGTTACCTCTTGCAACACAATTCCCATTTTCTCCTCATCAATCACATTGGAAGTAGCGGCAATATAGGCTTTGCTGCTGCGATAAAAAACAGAAGCATAAACACTCTTAATAGCCTGACAAAGAAGCAAAAACACACGTTTGTCGTCGCAACTTCTCGGTATCATATAAGTAGAATAAATCCCTGCAAATGGCTGATAGTAAGAATCCTCAAGTTTACTGGAGGATCGCACCGCTATAGGATTAGATACCACCCCAATAAATGTCTGTAGGTCGGGGATTACTTTTTCGGGTAGCGGGCAGTCAAGAAACCGTCGAAGAATCTCCTCGTCGGATAAATCATCGAGAACAAGCTGCGATAAGCCGTTTGATTCCATAAACTCATCAAATATATCCGTAGAAAGAACGACCGTCCGAGGAATGGTAATAAGGATACCGGGGTATTTATCAAACAGTTTATGCTTATTAAGGATATTGTTGATAAAGGCTAGGCCGCGAGCTTTACCCCCCAAGGAACCATCACCTATGCGAGCAAAAGTTAGATACTTATTATAGGTAGTTCTATCGAATTTTGAAATTACTCCACGGCCCGCTTTAAACCGAAAATTTGAAATCGACTGGTGTATATACTGCCTTACTTGGACCAAGTCCTGGAAATCTTCAGGCGTTATTCTCTTAAAAATCTCAGCTACAGGGAAAAGAGCACGTGCAAAAAGCCACTTAGATATATGGTTACGGCTCGCATGGTATTGCAAGGAACTATCGGGAATAGTCAAAATTATCGCTTGCATTGCCTCTAAATTATTAGCTCGTCCAACTGTTTGGCCTGTTTCTGGATCAATAAAAATAAAATCGCCAAAGGCAAATTGGCTAACAATGAAATGGCGTAGTTCACTATAAAGGGTTCGCGAATATTTGTAGATAAAGCCTACGCCCAATTCCCTTGCATTTTCACTATTACTCTTATCGGACGATTGCAGAATAAAGGGCATATGTGGATCATCGCTGCGCACCATTCTGCACAGTTCGAATCCAGCCTTAACTTTAAACGTATCCTCCCTGGCCATCTTATAGGTAATATCGCTAATAACGCCTAAAAGATGGTCTTTATATTTATCATACAGCTCTTTGGCCTCTTCGAAATTAGTGGCCAGCAATATTTTTGGCCGACCGCGCATACGCAGCATCTGCTGCTGCTCATTCAAAGCCTCCCGCATCGACATTTTGGATTGCTGAAGCACAACCTTATATATATGTGGCAAATAAGAGGAATAGTAACGTATGGAATCCTCCACAAGGATTATCGTCTGGACGCCCACTTCAAGTATATCGTGTTCGGCGTTCATCCTATCTTCGATCAACTTTATAATAGATAAAAGTAGTTCAGAATTACCCAGCCAAGAAAAAACAAAATCAACCGCGCTAAGATCTTCCTTCTCCAGTTTAAGTGAAACCTCTCGAGAAAAATGGGTAAGCACAGCAATGGGTACCTGAGGGCAGATCGACTTCATCATTTTAGCCATTTCAAAGGTATCAATCTCCCCAATATTAAGCATCGAGATTACGAGATCAATAGGCTCTGATTGAAGCACATCAATAGCTTCTGTTGCCGAAGATGCCCGAACAAATGAAGGTGGATACCGAAGATTATGAAGGACATACTCATTGAAGATTAACTCCTCAATGCGGCCATCCTCTTCCAGCATAAAGGCATCATAACTAGAACATATTAGCAAAACCTTATGAATACGCTTTTGCATCAGTAGATCAAACTGCGTATCGCTAAAGTCCAAATTAACATCGTGAAAATAATTACTATGAGGAGCCATCTTACGGTGTATTAGAATTTGGATAAATATAACAATTTGGAACTACTACCTAACAAATAAGGAGCCTCGAAGGGCTCCTTATTCTATATTATTTGCAAGTAAAGTTTACTTTACTTCCCAAGTCTCACCGCTACGAAGCAACTCATCCATACTGTGAATCTTTGCTTTCTTCTGAACGTCAAGGACCTGGTCACGAACATTATCATCGTAGGTTGTGTCCTTTACCTTACGAATAACCCCAAGTGCAACAGGCAACTCAGGATACTCCATATTAACGAGCATCATGTGTAAACCTGGATTTGGATTTGTTGCATCGTGAACTAGGATATCATCAAGGGTATAACCATCTTGACCAACAGTAACGACCTTTAAACGAAGTGCCTGACCATCAAGAATAAGCCCCTTGTCTTTATTCTTACCAAACAACATCTTTTCTCCATGTCGAAGCACAATTACCCGATCTTCGCGTACATCTTTGTCAGTAAAATTAGCATGAGTACGGTCATTATAGATAACGCAATTTACCAGCATTTCAACCACCGAAGTGCCATCATGCTTTGCTGCTTCAACTAGTATTTCAGTACTCAACTTAACTTCTGCATCGAGGGAACGAGCGAAGAACTTACCTTGCGCACCAATAACGAGTTCCCCTGGGCGAAAAGGATGCTCCACTGTTCCAAAAGGTGAAGTCTTGGTAATAACCCCCATCTTGGATGTAGGAGAATATTGACCTTTGGTAAGACCGTAAATCTCGTTATTGAAGAGAATAATATTAATATCGATATTACGACGTACGGCATGAATGAAGTGGTTCCCACCAATGGCCAGTGCATCACCGTCACCAGTAATCTCCCAAACGCTGAGAGTGGGGTTCGCCACCTTTACTCCTGTAGCAATAGCAGCAGCACGACCGTGAATACCATGAAACCCGTAAGTGTTCATGTAATAAGGAAAACGCGAAGAGCATCCAATACCCGAAACAAACACAAACCGTTCCTTGGTATAGTGCAGTGTCGAAGCAACTTCAGGTAGTGCCTTTTGAACCGAACTCAAAATAGCATGATCACCGCATCCTGGACACCATTTAACTTCCTGATCACTCTTGAAATCTTGCGGGGTGAATTTTACAACTTCTGCCATGACTATTTGCCCTCCAAAATATTGTTAAATTTTTCAGTAAGTTCAACCACGGTAAATGGAAGACCTTGAACCTTATTCACCATATGATATTCAAATTCTTGGTGATTTATCTTTAAATAATTAGCCATCTGACCACTATTTAACTCACAAACAACCAATTTCTTAAACCGTTTAAATATCTCGGCCAAATTTCTTGGAAGTGGGTTAATATAATGAATATGGCACAAACTTACCTTCTTGCCATCGGCACGAAGTCTGCTCACGGCGCTAACCAAGTGGCCATAAGTACCACCCCAGCCAATCACGAGCAAATCGCCCTCATTATCGCCAATCAAATCTTGCTCTGGTACAAAATTAGCCACACGTTGAACCTTATCAGCACGAGTCTTAACCATTAATTCGTGGTTAGCAGGATCCTGCGACACAGAACCGGTAACATCTTGTTTTTCCAAACCACCTAAACGATGCTCGAGTCCCTTTGTACCAGGCAAAGCCCAGAAGCGAGCTAGTGTCTCGGGATTACGTTTATAAGGGGCGAAATCCAAACTACCTTCAGGTACAACCGGAGCCTTTATTGAAGGAAAATCCTTCATACTTGGCACTTTCCAAGGTTGAGAACCATTGGCAATAAAGCCATCTGTTAACAACAACACAGGGGTCATATGTTCAAGGGCAATCTTACCGGACATAAACGCATAATCGAAGCAGTTGGAAGGTGTGCTGGCAGCAATCACAACCATAGGGCACTCTCCATTCCTTCCCCATAATGCTTGATTCAAGTCGCTTTGCTCAGTTTTGGTAGGTAACCCAGTTGATGGACCACCACGCTGAACGTTAACAATCACAAGAGGCAATTCGGTCATTACTGCAAGACCAAGTGCCTCCGATTTTAAGGAAAGGCCAGGTCCTGAGGTTGTGGTAACAGCAAAGTTACCAGCAAAAGAAGCACCAATAGCGGTGCAAATACCGGCGATTTCATCCTCTGCCTGTAATGTTTTAACGCCTAAGTCCTTACGCTTTGCAAGTTCATAAAGAATTTCGGTAGCAGGAGTAATAGGATACGATCCGCAGAAAAGAGGTAATCCTGACTTTTCGGAAGCAGCAATTAACCCCCAAGCAACAGCAGTATTACCATTGATATTACGGTAAACCCCCTTTTCTTGGTGAGCAGGTGCAACGCTATAGCGGCTTGGTAATGCGTGTATATTACTTGCATAATTGAACCCATCGTAAAGAACCTTTTTGTTTGCAGCAACTACAAAAGGTTTTTTACCAAATTTCTTATCAAAATAGGCCACGGTATGCTCCATTGGCCTATCAAACATATAGTAAACCATTCCGAGAGCAAACATATTCTTGCAACGAAGAATACTCTTATTATCCATCTCGGATTCCTTTAAACTCTCCTTGGTCAGCGTAGTAATTGGCGAAAAAAGAACGTGGTAATCGGAAAGCTTCATTTCCTCAATAGGATCAAGAGTTTTAAATCCAGCACGTACGATACCTTTCTCATTAAAGGTATCAGCATCCAAAATAATTGAGCCACCCTTTTTTACCCACTTGGCATTAGCCCTAAGAGCTGCAGGGTTCATAGCCACAAGGACATCGCAGTAATCGCCTGGCGTAAATATTTTAACGCTTCCCAGATTTACCTGAAAACCAGAAACGCCACTCACCGTTCCTTGCGGTGCACGAATTTCGGCAGGATAATCAGGAAAGGTTGATACACCATTACCAACCAAGGCTGAAGTGTCGGAAAATAAGGTACCGGTGAGCTGCATTCCATCGCCGGAATCTCCGCAAAAGCGAATTGCAACCTCCTCAATTTCAACCCGATTTACATTTTGGTCCATAGTAAACTATTTTTTAGTTAAACCCATCCTCTGGTATTTATATAGCGTTAGGATATCTTGCCATCATAACCTGTTGTAAAACAGCAAACCTAACACTATCCAGATGATGTGAAAATGTTCACAAATTTAGCGTTTTTAGTTATCAAGCGATATCAAAAGTCAACTTTTTTTTAAAAACCGCAATCGATTTAGCCCATAGGGTTTCAACATGAAAGTTGTCCAATAATTACGGTTCCAAACCTTTTTGGTTCAATGTTGTTAAACACAATAGCCTGTAAACACGGCGAAAATAACCAAACAACCGCTAACTTTGAAATCAAAAAAATGGCACTAATAAAATCGCTAAGAGGCTTTACTCCTAAAATTGGCAATAACTGCTACTTGGCAGAAAACGCAACCATAATTGGAGAGGTAATTATTGGAGATGATTGCAGTATTTGGTTCAATACAGTTTTGCGCGGCGACGTAAATACAATTACCATTGGGAACAGAGTGAATGTACAGGATGGTGCAGTGCTGCATTGCCTCTACCAAAAATCAACGATCGAAATCGGAAACGACGTTTCCATTGGTCACAATGTAACCATTCATGGGGCATCGGTAAGGGATGGAGCACTTATCGGCATGGGGGCAACTGTTTTGGATGGTGCCGTAGTTGGGGAAGGTGCAATAATTGCGGCAAATGCACTTGTGCTCAGCAACACTATTATTGAACCTGGTAGTATTTACGCAGGTGTACCAGCAAAATTTGTAAAAAAGGTCGATCCTGCCCAAGCCCAAGAAATCAATCAACGCATTGCCAAGAACTACCTAATGTATTCGAGTTGGTATAAGGAGGAATAAAATACTAGGCCAACGAATCTTGCGGTGACCTCAATTTTAAATTTTCAACCATACTAATCCTCCCGAAAGGACAGTCTATTGGTATTAATAGCTTGTTTGATGGAAATCAGACGAATAATCGTCTCTAGTGTGAGTAGATCACCACTTGAAAAGAAATCATAAAAAACTGGCTCTCGCAATGAGCCTTGGTTGTATTCAGATACAATTCGCTTAACCTGAGCAGCAACCGCCGGAGCCGGATCTATAATAGCAATATTGCCACCGGTAATTTCGAAAATAGCATCCGACAAAAAAGGATAATGAGTGCAGCCTAATACGAGATGGTCCGCACCTGCGTCCATCATGGGGTCGATATATTTGTGTAGCAATTCGGATACTTTTGAGGAAGAAAAATCACCAGCCTCAACTAACTCCACCAAACCAAAACCCGGCTGTATAATCATTTTCACACCACTGGCAAACCTACTGCTTGTTTCATGAAAAAGACGGCCATTAAAGGTACCTTGAGTAGCAAGTATCCCAATAACCCCCGAAACTGAATTTATAGCTGCCGGCTTTACGGCTGGTTCCATCCCCACAAATGGGATAGTGTATTTTGATCGTAAATAATCAATAGCCGCAGCCGTAGCGGTATTGCAGGCCACAACAATTACTGAGCAACCCTTTTCAATTAAAAAACAGGTCACCGTTTCGGCTAAACGAATAATCTCCGCTTGCGACTTATCCCCATAAGGACAATTTGCACTGTCGGCATAGTATAATGTAGACTCATCGGGAAGAATCTTAACAATTTCACGCCAGACAGAGAGGCCGCCAACACCCGAATCAAAAACACCAATAGGTCCCATATATAAAAAGAAATGGCCATTCTGGAAATAGAATGGCCGTATTTCAAAAGTTCAGATCGATTATTTCACAATCTTAAGTTCCTTTTTAACCATAGCAGTAACATCGGTGCTTTGGGCTTCGGAGTAGTAAACCACACCAGGTGTTCCGATGTCAAAAATGTAGGTAAAGTTATTATCCTTTGCTACTTTTTTAATCGCATTATTAGCCTTTTCTAAAACTGGCTTATAAACATCACCTTGCATTTTTTGAAAATCTTCTTGGGCTGTTTGTTGAAACTCTTGAACGCGCTGCTGCATATCTTGAATCTCTTTTTCCTTAGCTTCACGGATAGCTGGAGTATAGCTATCTTTCTTTTGAAGGTAGGATTGATACTTATTATTAAACTCTACCTGCATCGTTTCGAGATCGGCAGAAAGGCTTTCGCCATACTTTTTGAGTTTAACTTCAGCACTATCCTTTTCGGACATTAGAGAAATAACTTGCTGCACGTTAATGTGTCCAAACTTAAACGATTGAGCCTGAACTTTTCCGGTGAACGCAAAACACACAGCCAATGCTGCTATTGCAATAGTCTTCTTCATTTTATCTGGGTTTATGTTAATACAAATCTAAAAAAAATATTTCAACTACCTATAGCCAAGTTTCTGCAAAACCTCATCGCTCTTATCATACTTGGAGTTAGAAAAGAGCACCGTAGGGTTATTGGCCACATCAAATATGGCTGCATAACCTCCTTCGGAAGCGAGATCCTTAACCGCATTATAAACTTGATCCTGAACTGGCTTTATTAACTCTGTCCTCTTTTTAAAAAGGACACCATCAGGACCAAAGTAATTTCGCTGCAAATTCTGTGCCTCTTTTTGCTTATCCATTAGATCTTGCTCCCGCTTGCTGCGCATGTCCTGCGTGAGCAAAACTTTCTCTGTCTGATACGACCGGACCTGCTCATCGACAGCAGAAAACTTATCTTCTACCTCCTTTTGGTATTGAATTGCAAGTTTATCCAATTGCTCTTGGGCAGCCCGGTATTGAGGAATCTTCTTCAAAATATAATCGGAATCAACGAAGGCAAACTTCTGTCCAAAACCGGCAATTCCAAGAATCATTAAAATAGAAAGAAGTAGTATCCTTTTCATAATAACTAATAATTTTAGAATGGCATACCAATCACAAAATGGAAGTGTGAACCGCCTGCGCTTGGAGAATTTTTCACCTCATCAAATCCGTAACCCCAATCAATACCAAGTTGACCAAGCATAGGAAGAAATAGGCGTAACCCAATCCCAGCCGAACGCTTAATGGTAAAAGGACTAAAATCAGTAAAATTATACCAAGCATTACCACCTTCAATAAAGGTTAATGCATAAATCGTTGACGATGGAGACAATACCAATGGGTATCGAATTTCCGCAGAAAACTTATTAAAAATATTCCCGACACGAATACCTTTTTCAAGATTATAAGGTGTCAATGAACCATTCTCATATCCACGAAGTCCGACGGTTTCCTTTCCATATAGGTTGTAGCCCGACATACCATCGCCTCCTAAATCAAATCCTTCGAAGGGTGAATACCCCAGATCACGATTATAGTAACCCAAATATCCAAACTGCATATTTGTAGCCAGAACTAAATCACCAGCCAACTGGCTGTAATACTGCGAACGAAAACTCCATTTATGATATTCTATAAACTTATATCGCTCACTACCAGGCATTGTTTTATCCGTGTAATCTTTATTATTAAACAAAGAGTAAGGCGGAGTAGCCTGGACCGATATGGAAAAGTTTGATCCTCGCCGTGGATATATGGGTTGATCCACCGAATTCCTACCAAAGGTCGTTTTCAGACTGATGATATTTGCATTTCCATCATTAAAGAGGAAACCATTCCAGTTGCTTAGGTTGTAATTTTGAAAGTTAAGCTCATTCTGCAATGTAAAGTAGTTATCGGGTTTCTTTAATCTACGCCCAATTCCAACACTAACACCACTTACCTTCATATACTGCGAACTAGACTGATACAGATAACTACTATTATTCTGAACAGTATGATACAGGGAAACAGATAGTGACGTTGGTCTTTTGCCACCCAGCCAAGGTTCCACAAAACTTAAACTATAAGCCTTATAGTAACTACCATTGGTTTGGGCACGAAGCGACAGGGACTGAGAGTCGCCGGAAGGGACGGGCCTCCATGCTCCCTTCTCGAAAATTCGACGAGCCGAAAAATTTGTAAACCTAATACCAATAGTTCCAACAAACATATTCGCGCCCCAACCGCCTGACACTTCAAGTTGGTCATTTGGTTTCTCCTCGAGAATATATTTTAGGTCAACCGTTCCATCAGCTTGGTTCGGCATTGGAATAACATTCATTTTCTCGGGATCGAAGTGGCCAAGTTGAGCCAACTCACGATTGGTACGCATAATATCACTCTTGCTAAATAGTTCGCCAGGTTTAGTCCAAACTTCACGGCGAATTACATGCTCATTGGTCTTCGTATTTCCAACGATAATTACGTTATTAATAGTAGCCTGCTTACCCTCATAGATACGCATCTCCAAATCGATGGAATCGTTTTCGACCCGAACCTCGGTTGGTTCAATATTGAAAAAGAGGTAACCATCATCCATATAGAGGGTTGAAACTGAATTCTCATCAGTGGATAGACGTTTTTCTAAAAGTGTTTTATCGTAAACATCGCCCTTCTTCATCTTTAGCACGGCCGACAAAAATTCAGCAGGGTATTTGGTATTGCCTACCCACGAAATATTCCGGAAATAGTATTTAGGTCCTTCATACACCTTAATATTAATACCGATTCGCTTCTCATTTACATTATAAATAGAATCGGAAACAATTTTAGCATCCCGATACCCTTTCTCATTATAGTATGTAATAATATTCTCCTTATCATCCTCATAACTGGCCGCAACAAATTTCGCACTCTTAAAGATATTCCAATCCTTGCGATGCGTCTTCTTCATCTTTCTTCTCAACTTTCCATCCGAAATGGCAACATTTCCATCAATATTGATTTCGCTAATTTTCACCTTCTTCTTACGATCGACATTAAAGGTAACACGCACCCCATTGGCGATTACAGTATCGTTTGCTTGATCCAGTGCAATAGAAACATTACGATACCCCTTCTCACCATAAAACTTTTTTATGGTATTGGATGCATTCGACAATAGATATTCCGTTAGTTGGTCGCCAACTCGTAGAGTCATCTTCTCTTTAAGCGACTCCTGTTCCGATTTCTTAACTCCAGTATATGCGATATTCGATACTCGAGGTCGTTCAACTAGGTCGATGTTAAAAAAGGCGGTATCTCCAACCACATTAACAACGACCACATTAATGTCGGAAAAAAGGCCCTGTTTCCAGAGTTTCTTAATGCCTTTGCTAATAGCATCGCCAGGTACCATAATGGTTTCACCCTCGTCAACGCCAAACAAGTTAACCAACGTTTGGGCATCCAAGAATCGAAGGCCGGTAATGGTAACTCCTCCCACAATATATTTTTGAGGAGTAGCGTAATCCATATCTTTTTTAATACTCAAGGAATCTGAACCTTGAGAAAAAGTGGACAAAGAAAAAATAAGCAGTATTGCAGATAGTATGGTCGTGCGAAACATTCGTGATTGTTATTATATTGAATTTACACTATTAATTTACCTGTTCACTAGTTTTTCCAAAACGTCTTTCTCGTTTCTGATATTCGAGAATTGCCGTATAGAACTCATTCTTAGTAAAATCTGGCCAAAGTATCTCCGAAAAGTAGAATTCGGAATAAGCCAATTGCCAAAGCAAGAAATTACTTAACCGCTCTTCGCCGCTAGTTCTAATTAGCAGTTCAGGGTCGGGAATTCCTGAAGTGCATAAATATTGAGAGAACAACTCGGTAGTAATGTCGTCAGGTCGAAATTTACCTGCAGCAACATCGGCCGCAATTTTTTGTGTGGCATTTACGATCTCCCACCGTGAACTATAGCTAAGCGCCAACACAAGATTAAGACCTGTATTACTTTCGGTCTTCTTCATTGCTGCCAAAACGTTATCCTTAGCTGAAGCGGGTAAGCTATCTAAATCGCCAATTACATGAAGGCGAACTTTGTTTTTCGACAGTTTGTCCACTTCATCATGAATCGTCGAAACCAGTAATTCCATCAAAGCATCAACTTCAGCTTTAGGCCTATTCCAATTTTCAGTTGAAAAAGCATAAAGTGTTAAGTACTTAACGCCTAGTTCTCCAGCTGCCTCAACCGCCTCCCTTACGGCATTTACGCCGTTTTGGTGGCCAAAAATACGATGACTTCCTCGTTGCTCGGCCCAACGACCATTACCATCCATTATAATGGCAACGTGCGCCGGAACTTTCTGCATGTTGATACAATCTTTGGACATCTTTTGAACGCTATTATTGGTATACCGGGCAAACTGTCCGGTTATTTAAAAGGCGGAAAGTTATAAATAATCCAGCTACCGAGTACCAATCGTTGTTGTGAAATATGGTTTTTTTCTGATCGGTAAGATTTGTGTAGCCATCCATTTTATCAGAAAATGTTTTTGTTAATATCCATTCCACACCAACTGTCCAACGAGGGGCAGGTCGATACTTAACCCCAATACTCAAGGGTATCACCGGAATAATTTGTCCGTTGTCATAGGAAACCCCTATTCCGATGGAAGTAAAGGGTGACATCCGCTTTCCTTTGGATGCCAGCGGACTAAATGGTAGGAAATTAACTTCAAACGCAGCACATCCGTCAATAATTAAAGACGAAAAAGCCCCTCCGGCAGCAGGTAGATATCCTGCGCTGGCATTGTATGAGCCAGTATAGGAACCTCCACTTAGCCCAAAACGGGCCGCATAATAGTCGTTGAAGTTATACTTAATAAATCCACCACCTGCGAAACTAGGCGAGGAAAATGGCAGAGATTCATTATAGTCTCCAATATAATAGGTGGCACCCAACCGGAAACCAATATCAGTTTTATTTTGTGAAACAGCCCAAAGGGATAATATTAAAAATATGCTAACAAAAAAAAGTTTTCTCATGCAATTTGGGCTACTAGAAGAACCAGCGTTTACTATCCGTTTTCTTAACAATTATCTTATAAGAAACGCCTAAAGTTAACGCATAGTATAAATCATTCGATTTAGAATATTGGGAGGTATAGGCATCTAACTTGTCGGTTAAAGTAATCCGGGTACCAAATTCGCCATTGAATGACAATCTCGGTCTCAAATTAACCTTAACACCAACCCCAACAGGGAATATCGCTGTAAAAGAAGATCCGCCCACATAATTTGGGTGCTCTTTCAATGCACTATTTCCACTGGAAGATAATAAAGCACCACCAACTCCTGCATAGATATAAATGCCAAAAGGGGTTCCATAGGGCCTAACACCACCGCGAACAGCCATAACAGAAAAAGTTCTATTATCGTTAGATTTGGTTATATAGTATTCTCCAGTAACTGAGAAATCCGTAACAAAAACATTTGCCTTAAACCCCCTATTTTCATTTCTTGAGCCAGCGTCGTTGGCTACCATGAAAGTAGAGGAAACCAATCCCTTAACAGAAAAGCGGTCATTCAATTCAGAACGAGTACCGACAACAATACCTGGTCGCAAAGCAGAAAAGGACAAATCCTTTAGGCCCATTAGATTATTTGACGACGCAGATCCTCCAATATCGCCAAACAGTTGACATATAGAGATACCACCAAGCAACTCGAAACGGCTTTGTTTCCATTGTTGTCCAAAAGCACTAGTCCCGGCTACCAAGAAAAGCACTATTATAAACAGGTGTCGAACTCTCATGATCAATAGCTTATTCGTGCAAATATACTTTTTTTTTCTCCTAAACCACAGATTCCAAAAAAGCGGAGTCTTCTTTAATACTAATTAACTGTTTAGCGAGCAAAAAGTTGTCAAAAATCAACTTCGTTTGTCAACGCCCCACATCAACTTATTCCGCAATCTGCAAAAATAATCAATTTCGCCAAGCCGAAGCAGCTTAACAGTAAAGGGTGCCTTAGAGATTAGAATTTGTATACCCGAAGCAACTTCCACGGAGCGATTATCGAGCGCACACACAACAGTTGCATCACGAGAAATCGGTTCCAATCGTAACGAGTATGAATCAGGCACCACCAAGGGGCGAACAGTCAAATTATGAGGAGCAATTGGCGAAATAACGAAGTTAGTTGAGTCTGGCGTTAAAATGGGACCCCCTACGCTTAAAGAATATGCGGTGGAACCCGTTGGAGTTGCCACCAGCAAACCATCGGACCAATAGGTATTAATGAAAGTCTGTTCGTGAAACACATTAATTGAGACCATGGCAGAACCATGCTTTTGAATGCTGAACTCATTTAGTGCATACGGAAAATCGCTAAGAGGCCATGGCAATCCCTCCGCTTTTATTAAAGTTCTATTCTCAACTGGAATCGATTCACTAAAGAAAGCATCGAGTACCTCGTCAATATTTTCGCACGATATCGAAGTCAAAAAGCCGAGTCTACCTGCATTGATTCCAGCAATAGGAATTCCGGAATCGCGAACCAATGCAACTGCTTCTAAAAAAGTGCCATCCCCTCCAAGGCTAAACATACATGCCGTATCGATATCGAGTTGATCGGATGTATCGAACAGAGAAAATAAATTGGGAGAGTAACCATGCTTTTGGTTTAAATATTCGAAAAATTTTCGGTAAACAGTGACCTTAACGCCTCGCTGATTCAATCGGAGGAATAAAAGTTTTAGGCAACTGAGAAATTCTTCGGGAAAGTATCGACCATAAATAGCAACTTTCATCCTATCATACATTTAAGTAGCGCATTAGAAGATCAAACCGGTCTTCATATAAATCATCCATTTCGTCCACTTTCATATGCGAACCAACCACAACGTATTCGTACCGCTCAAAAGTTTGTAGAATGGAGGTCAAATCAACCACATTCAACTTCAAAGTAAGCTCAATTTTCGTGGAATCTTTATATGCAGTAATGTAACTAGACAAAATTTTGGCACTATTCCCTTCCACAATTTGGGCAATGTGCGCTAAAGAATAATCATTTGCGTTGAGATCAAGCACTACAATACCTCCGGGATTTTTCAAAGCCGAAAGATCGGCAAAATAGTGCAGAAGATCGGGTAGCGCAATGACTCCGATGTAATGCTTACTGGCATTCAAAACTGGAATTAGGGACAATTGAAGTCGAGACATAACATCCATTACCTCAAAAACATGCTGATCTTCTAATACATATGGCCTCAAGAGCGAGAGAGGATGATTTCCCAGTGGTTCATCGGGCATGTTCATATCGTAAATATCGCTCTCACTAATAACTCCGAGAAAATCTTCGTTATTCACAATAGGCAGGTGAGCCACCTTAAAAACATCCATCCATCCAAGCGCCTTTGTGCCTGTATCGGAGGTGCGAAGTGCGGGAATCACGTCAGAAATTAAATCCTTAGCCAGCATAACGTAAATGTTTTAACTTTGTGCCGTTACAATTGTAAAAATGCGAGAATGACAAAGCTTAGTGTAAATATAAACAAAATTGCAACAATCCGCAACGCACGGGGTGGCAACACACCTAATTTGGTTGAAACAGCCATCAATTGTGAGCGTTTTGGAGCGCAAGGAATAACAGTTCACCCACGCCCCGATGAGCGCCATATCCGCTACGCGGATGTGTATGATCTAAAGAAGGTGGTAAAGACCGAGTTCAACATCGAAGGATATCCTTCAGAATCATTTATCAAGTTAGTATTGGATGTTGTCCCTGAACAAGTGACACTAGTTCCGGACCCACCTGAGGCCATAACCTCCAGTGCCGGATGGGACACGGAGAAAAACCAAGTGTTTTTAAAAGAGGTAATTGCAAAGTTTCACGCTAAAAACATTCGTGTTTCCATTTTCGTAAATCCAGACGAAAACATGGTTAGACATGCAGCCACTACTGGCACCGACCGAGTAGAACTCTACACCGAACCATACGCATCAAACTATGAAACAGATAAGGAAACAGCCATTGAACCTTTCATTGCAGCCGCAAAAGTTGCCATGGAGTGCGGCATTGGCCTAAACGCAGGTCACGACTTAAGCTTAGTAAACTTAGAATTCTTCAAAAAGAATATTCCCGGATTACTTGAGGTATCCATTGGCCACGCGCTAATTTCGGATGCACTTTACTATGGACTAGAAAATACAATTCAACTTTACCTACGAAAAATCAAAAGTTAGCAAGAGAAAACACGTTAGCGGAACCTACTCGATCACGCTTAGTTGCCCCTCCATTGATTTAAATGCACGATAAAAAAACCGATTAAAGCACATAATGAAACTTTTTTATAGAGAATTAGGAGCAGGAAGGCCCATCGTAATTGCCCATGGGCTTTATGGATCATCCGACAATTGGTTAAGTATTGCTAAACTACTCGCCGAAAAATACAAAGTAATTCTAGTTGACTTACGCAACCATGGACAATCACCACATTCGCCTTCGCACTCCTACAGTGATCTCGCGGATGATCTGTTTGAACTTTTCAACAAACTAAAACTGTCAAACGCCAGCCTAATGGGGCATTCCATGGGTGGCAAAGCCGCAATGCAATTTGCAATTAATCACCCAGACAAACTCAGGTCTTTAGTTATCGTGGACATTTCGCCAAGGTCGTATACCGATGCAAATGGATATGCACCTCAAGCCAAAGAACACTTTTCCATCCTAACCGCATTGAGAGAATTGCCATTGAGCGAACTGAGGTCCAGAGGTGAAGCAGAAGAGATTCTCTCCAGTAAAATCCCGTCGCTTCAAATAAGACAGTTCTTACTCAAGAACCTAGACCGAGACGAAAACAACAAGTTTGTTTGGAAGTTAAACCTAAACGCTCTGTGGAAAAAACTCCCATCGTTGATGGGGGGAATAAAAACAGAAGACTACATTCCTGCCCAAAACTTCCCGGTCCTCTTTATTAAGGGGGAACAATCACCCTACATCGACGTCATTGAAGACAAGCCCATAATAAAGGAACTATTCCCTTCGGCTGAAATAATTTCGATTCCAGGAGCAGGTCATTGGGTTCATGCTGAACAACAAAAACTATTTTACGAGGTAATTGAAAAATTCCTAGCGATCTAGATCACTTTCGGCACTTTCAATATTATCAGCAGGGATAGTATCTTCATTTCGGTAACGCCGAAACAGTTGGGCTATAGTAATAACATCCTTTTCGCAGTAACGTGCTATCCGTTCGATGTCGCCAGTTTTGTAGTAAACATCTGCAACCATGGAGCCGTCAATATCATCTTTTGGAGTAGGTATACCGAAGAGATTTGCCAACAGATTCAACGAAGTGTAGTGTTTATAGTCACCGAACTTCCATAACTCCATAGTATCGAGAAAGGATACTTCCCAAGGTTTTTTCCCGGCCACATCGAGCAGAGTAGGCAACTTAACCCCATTTACAAGCATGCGCCTTGCGATATAGGGAAAATCGAACTCCTTCCCATTGTGGGCACAGAGAAGAGCACCTTTCTTACTACCGAATCGATTTAATAGGGTCGCAAAATCGAGCAACAAATCTGCTTCAACTTGGTTATAAAAAGACTTAAGCCGGAAGTAAGGAATCTTCTTCTTAAAGAAAACGAAACCAGCAGAAATACAGACGATCCGGCCAAACTCTGCATAAATCCCAGCCCGACCATATAGGTTCTCGGGGGTTTGATCCTCTTCCTTCTTTAATTGAAGCGCTTTCTTATCCCATAGTAACTTGAAGGCATCGGGCAATTCGCTGTAGGTAGACACAGCCGGAACTGTCTCGATATCGAGGAACAAAATATTCTCAACTTTAAGGTCGTAAAGCATAGGCTCAGAAACCGTGTTGACGTAAGGTCTTCTCTATTATAGTAGTTAAAATACTAATTGCCACTTCATTATTACCACCCTGAGGCACAATAATATCGGCATATCGTTTCGATGGCTCAATAAACTGCAAGTGCATTGGCTTAACCGTTTTCTCGTAGCGTTCAAGTACTTTGTTTACCGACCGGCCCCTCTCCACAATATCCCGTCGAACCACACGTCCGAGACGATCGTCGGCATCGGCATCTACAAATACCTTTATATCCATCAGATCCCGCAATTCAGGGTTAGTAAAGATCAGAATGCCCTCAACAATGATCACATGGCGAGGCTCAATATATATAGTTTCCGATTCACGGGTGCAATTCAGGTAGGAATAGATTGGCTGATGGACAGCCTGGCCCTGTTTCATCTTCTCCACATCGCTCACCAACAATTCAAACTCAACTGCTGACGGGTGATCAAAATTGATTTCTTGGCGTTGATCAAAAGGTAGATGACTACTATCACGGTAATAGGAATCCTGTGGAATAACCACCACCTCACCAGGCGGTAAGCAATCAACAATCTTCTTTACGACGGTTGTCTTTCCCGATCCAGTGCCCCCAGCAATACCAATAACCAGCATAGATGTAAAAAATTAAAAAGCTAACTTTGCAAAGTTCAGAAATTAATTCTGGATATCCTCCAACTTATATACGATTATTACTCTTTTTTCAAACAAAAGCAACGATTATGCAAGAACTATATCCACTTAAATTTCAGCCAATATACCAAGAAAAAATTTGGGGGGGCACTAGAATATCTAAAAAATTTCACCGAAAGAATGTACCATCCGGAAAAATTGGGGAGAGTTGGGATCTCTCAGCAATTGAAGGGAATGAATCTATTGTTAAGAATGGCTTCCTCGAGGGGAACAGTTTGAACGAACTGGTTGAGATTTACATGGCCGATTTGGTCGGAGAAAAGGTTTTTGATCAATTCGGTCCCGAATTTCCACTATTAATCAAACTCATTGAAGCAAAGGATTTGTTATCGCTTCAGGTGCACCCAAACGATGAAATCGCATTCGATAGGCATCTCTCCTACGGAAAAACGGAGATGTGGTATGTTATTGAAAACGAACCAGGAGCACAACTAATCTCTGGCTTCCGAAGGAAGACTTCCGAAGAGGAATTCAGAAAATCAGTAGAAAGTAACACATTCACCGAGTTGCTAAACTATACAGATGCAGTGGAGGGTGACGTCTTTTACATACCGGCTGGACAGATTCACGCTCTCGGAAGCAATCTACTCATTGCAGAGATCCAACAATCATCGGATGTCACGTATCGCATTAGCGACTGGGGCCGAGTTGACGACAACGGAAATCCACGGGAACTACACCTCGATCTTGCACTCGATGTTATTGATTATTCCGGCGAGACATCCGGAAAAGTTAAGTATTCGAAGCAGATGAACAAATCCATGCCTCTGGTAGAATCGGCCTATTTCATAACTAACGTGCTCGAATTCGACCAAGACCTCGTGATTGACTATAACACTATAGATTCGTTTGTAGTATATATGTGTATAAAAGGATCTGCCACCATTGTTCAGGGATCGGGGAATAAAACAACCATTAAGGGTGGTGAAACTGTTTTAATTCCAGCTGACCTCCGAACCTTCACAATTCATCCAGAAAGAGCCACTTTACTGCTAGAAATACACATTCCGTAAACGATTACTCATTACTCGTCACAATTTAATAACGCACCGACCATTGGTGCGTTTTTTTTTTCTACTTTCATGCTGAATTAAAATCGCATGGACAACGTAATATACTTCATAAAATCGATCCTAACGAACGAACTTGCTTCGAGCGGATTTCCCTTAATTTACAAGGGCGAGATGAGTCATAGTGTCATGAGAACATTCGCTCTAATGGCAAACCGAAAAATACAAGAGAAGAATCTCCCGACGGCTGTTAGAAAAAGAGTATTTCACATTATAATTGAGTGTTTGCAAAACATCACCAAGCACTCCGATGACTTCGATGAAAAGGAACAGCACATTGGCAATGGGCTTTTTGTTGTAGGTGAAACAAAAGAAGGTTTTTATGTAATTACCGGGAATATTATTAGGAACGAACGAATACAGGATCTGAGGCAGCGGATAGATCTCTTAAACAACTCCGCAACCGAAGAACTTCGTGGCTTCTTTATAAAACAGATGCTCAATGGAGAAATCGACACAAAAGGAGGCGCCGGACTTGGCTTGATTGATATTGCTCGTAAGTCAGGTAATAAACTATTCTACCACTTTGTTCCATTTGATGATAAATCACACTTCTTCATCCTAATTGTAAATATCCCATCCAATCATAATGATAAGTAGCCGTTATGTATAAAAATATCGGCCTCAGGCAATCGGATATTAGTAACAATGGTTAACTTTAAGCCCAAACTTCAACGAAGCAAGATGAAAAATATTCTAATTCTGGTTGCACTATTTGCTTGGACAGGGATATGTTATGGCCAAACGCTTAATGAGCAGCGAGAAAGGGAACGAATCGCAGAGAATAAGATTAGAGTTATTACGGTTTGGAACCACAAGTATGCCGATGGAAAACCTTCTGCAAAGGGTTACAAAAGTTCTGAAACTACTTACGACAACAAAGGGTTCCCAGTCTCCGTCATTAATTTCAAATCTTCAGGGGAAATCTCCTCGAAGCAGACCTACTCTTACGACAAAACTGGCAACAAAACCAACTACGTAAATATTGACGGAAAAGAGGGTAAAACAACGTTTCTTCAGAACATTTCTTACGACGCGAACAACAATAAAGCAAACGAAAATGGTTATAACGGTGCCGAACCTTACCGTGTAACCTACAAATACAACAACGGCAAGCAATCAGAAATCATTCGATACAAAGGGGCTAACACCGTAGACGAAAGATGGGCATATGTTCAACAAGCCAACAAGATCACAATTACGGTATACAAACCAGAAAAAACGATTTCCTACACAATGGAAAAGGTTTTAGATGCAAAAGGTAACGTGGTTGAAGATATCAGAAAAGAAAATTCTGGAGCAACATCCAAACGGTACGTCATGAAATTCAACAACCAAGACCTTGAAATTCAAAAAGATGTATACTTGGGAGGGAAGTTTATTTACAAACAGTTCTTTACATACGACAAAGAGGGCAATCTTGTACAGACTGACCAAACTAATGCTGATGGTGAGAAATTTGTTTTCAGCAAGTATAAATACGATACAAAAGGTAACCTCCTCGAAGAGCAGTGGAACGAGGGCGATGCCGATCAGTTTTCGAAGAAAGAATCCAAATACAACCCCAAAGGTATTCTTGTGGAAGTTGACACGTATTATGCACCATACAACTACAAGGTGCTCTACAAATACACCTACGAGTTCTACAAATAAAAATCGCATTTACAGCAACGAAAAAGGCCAGCAGTTATGCTGGCCTTTTTCGCTTCCGTGTGAACTATCACATCAATAAATCGTTTCATTTATTGCTCATAAATTTCTTTTTCCTTAAATTTCCATCATTAATAATCAAAAAAAATATTGTAACCCTGCCACAATACAAGATATGAAAAATTTTCACCAAACGGATTTATACACTTTAACCGACAATCCATTCAAACTACTCGACAAAGAATGGATGCTAGTTACGGCAAAAGCAGACCTTAAAACCAATACAATGACCGCAAGCTGGGGTGGCTTTGGAATTCTTTGGAACAAACCAGTAGCCTTTGTATTTATACGACCACAGCGATTTACCTTTGAATTTATAGAACACAGCGAAAGACTAAGCCTCTCCTTCTTTGCCGAAGATTACCGCGCGGCATTAAAACTCTGCGGATCAAAATCGGGAAGAGATACAAATAAAATAGAGGACGCAGGCCTTACTCTAATAGAACTACCCACAGGTTCACCCGGTTTTAAGGAAGCCCGAATTATGATGGATTGCCGCAAACTTTTCTTTACCGATTTGTCTGCCGGCACCTTTATCGATAAAAACATCCAACCATCCGTTTACCCTACCAGCGATTTTCATCGACTATATATCGGAGAAATAGAAGCATGCTGGAAAAACAACATCGATGAAATTCAAACTGAGTAACGAAGTTGCTATACAAGAAGGTAAGTCTGTGCTTGTGTTTGACACGGATTGCTTGTTCTGCAACAGAGCATTACTCCTGCTACTTTTTCTGGAGAGAAAAGATCATTTCATGATTGCTGCCCGAAACAGTAGTGCCATTTTGGCAATTGTAAATTCGGACGAAGCGCTTGCACGCGAAGATTCAATAATTTTACTGACAAACTCAATGGCCTATACAAAGGCAGACGCATTAAAAAGGATTGCGTTGAAGCTAAACTATGCCGCTATGATTATAGCAACACTCATTTGGCTAATCCCCAACCCTATTATTAATGCTGCCTACAATTGGGTTGCAAAAAAAAGATTACCCCTAAGTCAAAGCACAAAATGCAATATCTTAAACAAGGAAAAATTCAACCACAAAACATTTTCACGATGAAACACAACTTACCAAACAAGAGAAAGACAGCACTAGCCTTCCTACTGTTTTTTTTAATTACGGTTACGTCCGTAAAATCGCAAGAGACAGCAGATACGACGAAAAAAGTCCCGGAAAAACCGTGGAAAATAACAAATGCTCTGTCCATTACATTCTCACAAGTAGCACTTTCCAATTGGGTTGCAGGGGGCGAAAAATCAATCTCAGGCAACGGGTCCTACATCTTTGGATCTAAATTTAAAGATGAGAATAACTCATGGGAATCAACCTTTGATCTCGCCTACGGACAAACCAGACAGGGTGACTCCAAAAACATCAAGAACGATGACCGAATTCTATTAAGCACCAAATATGGCAGGAAAGCTTCATCAAAATGGAACTACTCCATCCTTGCAAGTTTTAGGACACAAATGCTCCCTGGATATAACTATCCAAATGATTCGACGATAATTTCGGATTGGATGGCACCGGGATATTTTGGATTGTCAATTGGTATGGACTATAAACCGACCTCTCAGATTAGCGTATTTCTCTCCCCTCTTTCGGGCAAATTAACTGTAGTAAAGAGACAAGATCTTGCCGACAAAGGTAGTTTTGGCGTTGACAAAGCAACATTTGATGGAATGGGAAATAAGATTAAGGATGGAAAGAATACTCTTTGGGAAGCAGGGGGACTTACCCAAATCACAGGCACATTCCCATTCAATAAAGGAAAAACAATATTGACTTCCAAGCTGGAGTTGTTCTCAAATTATTTAAAAGACCCGCAAAATATTGATCTTATTTTCGAGAATACATTGGAAGTAAAGATAAACAGCTGGTTTACTGCAAGACTCTTTGCCCTTGCAATTTACGACGACAACTCAAAGATAGGGACGGATACAGATGGAGATGGCACTGCCGATAAATACACTGCCAAGTTACAACTAAAGGAGATATTTGGATTGGGCATTGGAGTTAAATGGTAACCAAACTAGTTTATTCCGGGAGTTCCTTCTCCCCCAATTCTATTCTATTGTAAAGATCCGACAGCAAGGCAAGAAATCGAGTTAAAATCTCGGTAGCTTGCCTTGTTTCATTTGAAACGGTAACGCCTTTGAGCCCGAGCAGCCATACTCCGTAAATACCAATTAAGGATAACTCCACAACGTTACTATTTTCTCCACCACGTCGCCGAAGCTCAATTAAAACCGATTCGGCTTCGTAATAAAGGCCTTGATATTCATCCTCCTTTGGTGATCGAGTCAACCGAAGATGGGTCTGATTCAGATCATTAACAAGATTTTTAACGTGCTGAAGATGTCCAAATTGTTGAATTTTTTCCAGTTCCATAAATTCAGCCATAGCCAAAAACCAGTCAACGCCCTGGTTTTGATCCCCCATAAGCGATCCAAAGCGATCTAGCGCAACCTTGGATATTGCACTCCTATCGAAGTGGCATGCCCGAATAACATCTTCCACCTGATACATGAAGAGAAGATACTCAAAAAGTGATTTCTGTTTTAGTTCTCGGGCAAAATCCATCTATTTAATCATCCTCCTCGTTAAGTTCACCAATTTTTCGTCGATCCCTTTTGGTTGGTCTACCAGCACCCTTTTCTCGCACCATGGTAACTACTGAACTATTCGCATTAAGCTTGTCGAGTTCTTCCTGCGGGGTTAAATTTTCGGCAAAATTCTCCACAAGTTTAGCAGGTTGTCGATTACTAATCGAGCCTATCACCCTAAAAGTATAAACTACCGGTGATTTACGGATAGTAATAATATCGTTGATACGCACATCGCGGGAAGGTTTGGCTTCCATGCCATTTACCTTAACTCTTCCCTTTTTACAAGCCTCAGCGGCTTCGCTTCGGGTTTTATAAACCCTTACCGACCATAGCCACTTATCAATGCGAACTTCGTCAACTGGATGCATCGCTACTTAGTATTAAACTGGTTCATTGCTAAGGCAAGACCGATAGTTCCAAAACCCACGATTGCCTCAGAGGCCTTATCTAAAACCGACGGAAGCGTGGCCAGTTCAGCCTCAGTCCATTCACCAAGGACGTAATCGACTTGCTTCCCCTTGCCAAAATCACTTCCAATCCCCAATCGCAAGCGGGCATAATCGTTGGTACCCAGCACACGAGTGATATCCTTAAGCCCATTATGACCTCCATCACTGCCCTTCCCACGCAAGCGAACTTGTCCCATGGTCAATGCAAGATCGTCCACAACCACCAAAAGATTCTCGATAGGTATTTTCTCAGCCTGCATCCAATAGCCAACCGCTTTCCCGCTAAGGTTCATGTATGTATTAGGCTTTATAAAGATAAACGTTCTACCTTTAAACCTATACTCAGCCTTTGCAGCAAGACGGTTATCCGCAAAAAAAATGTTGGACGCTTTTGAAAGGGCGTCCAACACTTTAAAACCTATATTGTGGCGAGTATTGGCGTATTCAGCGCCAATATTGCCAAGCCCTGCAATTAAATACTTCAACTTAAAATGCTATTTCTTTTCAGTAGCAGCAGCACCACGCGCAGCCCTTGTCATTTTCACAGTTGCAACAACAGCAGTTTTAGGAGTAAGAATGTCGTAGTTGTCGGCAACAATTTCGCTAACAAACATCGACTTGCCCATATCCAAACCAGTGATATCAACAACAACTGAATCGGGAAGATTAGCAGGTATTGCAGAAACACGAATTTTGCGGAACAATAGTTGTAAGTTACCACCTTGCTTAACACCGTCGGAAGAACCTACGATAGTAATTGGCACATCAATAGCAACTTTCTTATCGTCGGAAATGCGAACAAAATCAACGTGAATGGTGCGATCGGAAACAGGACCAAATTGGCTAGCTTGGATCACAGCCTTGTGAACTTTACCATCAAGGTTAAGCAACACGATGTGAGCACTAGGAGTGTAAATCAAAGTATTCAACAACTTTTCTTCAACGCCAAAGTGAAGGTTTTCGCCTCCTCCATAAAGAACACAAGGAACCAGACCTTCGTTTCTCAACGCTTTTGTTTCCTTTTTGCCAATGCTAGCACGGATTGTGCCTTGAATTTCTAGAGTTTTCATTTTTGTGTAATTAAAAATTAGTAATTAGTGCTACTCAGAGCATATGCTCCCCATTACACCATTTGCTAAAAATGGAGGTGCAAATATAGCATTAAATTATAAACTTGGAACTTATTGACTGGTAGTTGTAAACTTTATCGATTACCTCTGCAAACAAATCAGCCACGCTTAACACATGAATCTTGGAGATATCCTCACCCAATTTGAGTGGAATGGTATCGGTAACCAAGACTTCGGACAAAACGCTATTGGCAATCCGGTCGTATGCCGGTCCTGAGAGTACCGGATGGGTAGCGATGGCCCGAACACTTTTTGCACCACGATCCATAAGCATGTCAGCCGCCTTGGTCATGGTTCCCGCAGTATCAATCATGTCATCCAAAATAAGCACGTTCTTCCCCATCACATCGCCAATAGCCGTGATTTCAGAAACCACATTCGCTTTCTCCCGATTTTTGTGACAAATAATCATGGAAGCATCGAAGAAACGACTATAAGCATTTGCCCTTTTTGCACCGCCCATATCAGGAGCTGCAATAGCAATATTTTCTAAGTTGTGCGCCTTGATATAAGGCACAAAAATAGAACTGGCATACAGATGATCCACTGGCACATCGAAGAACCCTTGAATTTGATCGGCATGCAGATCCATGGTCATAATCCTATCAACCTTTGCTGCGCTGAGCAAATTGGCCACCAACTTAGCTCCAATAGACACGCGTGGTTTGTCCTTGCGGTCTTGCCTTGCAAAACCAAAATAAGGAATAACAGCTACCACTTTATAGGCAGATGCGCGGTGAGCAGCATCTATCATCAGCAATAACTCGAACAAATTGTCTGTGGGCGGAAACGTAGACTGGATAATGAAGACGGTAGCACCTCGAACAGACTCGTCAAAGCAGGGCTGAAATTCACCATCGCTAAAGTCAATTACCGATGATTTTCCCAGTTCCGTTCCAAAACTCTTTGCAATTTTTTCAGCGAGATAGCGAGAGTTTCTACCTGTAAAAAACTTGATGGGGCTCTTGTGAGGCATTGGTGAAATATTTATTTGGTATGGATTTACTGCAAATAATTACGGCACAAATTTAATGATAATAAATTGCTGACGTACGATATTCCTTACTGTTTAATACCATGTTTACAGAATCTCTGTTACGAGCAACTAACTGTTTTCAGACTTCTCCTCCTTAACAAGGCGGTTCAACTCGTCGATGAAGTGCATCACTTCTTCTCGCCCTAACTTACTTTCCGCAGAAGTAGCAATCATCTTAGGCAACTCGTCCCACTCTTTGGACAACTCCTCTTGGTACGTTGCTATATTTCGCTGAAGTGCGGATTTGCTAATCTTGTCGGCCTTTGTAAAGATTATTGTAAATGGAACCTGGCTCTCTCCGAGTGCACTTATAAATTCCAGATCGACCTTTTGTGGCTCTAGCCTTGAGTCAACCAAAACGAAAAGGTTTATTAACGTTTCCCTATTCTGGATGTAGTTGGTAATCATTGCGTGGAATATCGCCCGTGACGCTTTTGATGTTTTTGCAAAACCGTAACCAGGAAGGTCGACTAAATACCAACTCCCATTGATAAAATAGTGGTTGATCAGCTGCGTTTTGCCTGGCGTTTGGGACACTTTAGCCATACCATTTTGGCCTGTGAGCATATTAATAAGAGACGATTTTCCAACGTTGCTTCGGCCAATAAAGGCATACTCATTGATTCCATCGGCTGGACACTCCTCAATCTTGGCGCTCGACTTTACAAACAATGCCTTTTTAACCAAATTATCCATCTTGCTTTTTTTGCAAAGGTAGGAAGGCTTGAGGTTAATCCAAGCGATTAATTGATAGTATTATAAAAAGAGAACACAAAAACGATCTACACCAGTGCCTACGGTCATATTTTTTATTAGAATTGGAGCATTACGGGTAAGAATCCAAAAATATTACTTTACTGTTTTTAATACAACCGTGATCTCAATATTATCGTCAATAAACTTATCCTTGAGGTTGTCGAAAATAGATTTCGAGCCATAGTTAACCCCCCAATCGGTTCTATTTATTGAGATTGGACCAACGTGCGCAGTTACTTGACCACCGCTAACCTCAACACGACTGCTAAAAACAATACCTTTTGTTATACCTTTAATAGTTAAATTTCCGCTTACAATACACTCACCCGATTTGTTGGAGTCGGAAAAATTCACCTTTGTTATAACCAGATCGGAAGTTGCAAACCGGACGGTATTAAAGAAATCGGGCGATTTCAAATGTGTTTCCAACCTAATGCGCGACTCGGAATCGCTAATGTCGGTATTTGCAATGGAACTCATATTGAATACTATCCTACCACCAACTAATTGTTGATCGGCATATTCCAAGTAACCGCTTTGAAGTTTTAGAGTGCCGGTATGGCTTCCACCCGGCTTGTTTCCAATCCAATTAACTAGAGATGCAACGGTGTCGATCTGCAACAGAGAAGTCGTTTTCGAAATCGACTCCACCTCCTGTGGGGAACCTGCCTTAACTTCGACAATTGAACCGTCACCCCCACCGCTGCAGGAGGCCATAATAAAACTCACCATCAGGGTAAGGATAGAAAACATTGATCTCTTTTGCATGGCCATGGTATTAATGAATTTCTATGCAAATAACAAAAAAACAGCGGGATGTGCAATTAAACAGCGTCTCATTTACATAAGATTGTTCAGCAAAAACAAACGTGCTTCAGAAAAACGGAAGCACTTCGCCACAATTAACACAACGATTACTCCTCCTCGAAGGTATAGTCGGAGAGATTGAACCGCTCTAAAATCGTTTTATCATTAATCTCCTTTGAAAGCGAGGTAATCGTTTCAATTGGCACCTGAAACAAATCAAGGATCAGAAGACCATCAAGACAGTTGTTGAAGAGGGGGTCGACGTTAAACCCAATGATCTTACCATTCAACTTTATGTATTTTTTCAGGAGCACCGGCATCCTATAGTCGGCATCTTCAATATCGGCGATAAATTTATCCAACTTATTTATATCGTTGGAGTGCTGAAGCAAAATATCGGCATCTACGTTTCCAAACTTAGCCTTGAATCGTTTACGTGGCTTAATAAACTTGGCCAGTTCCACATCGTAATGATTATCGCGCATAAACTGAATGATGATACCCTTGGTAAACATCGAGAGTTTATCGCTAATAGAAACCGGGCCTATCAAGTACCTGTATTCGGGATGTTTTAGAATGAAATAAAGAATACCTTTCCATAGCAAGAACAACGGCATGGGCTTTCGCTGATAATCCTTAACAATAAAGGATCTTCCCAGTTCGATGCTTTGTCTGAGGTAAGGTGAGAAATTCTCATCAATTTTAAACAGCGTATGCAGATAAAACCCATCAATTCCATATTGATCTAGGATATCTTGTCCTTTACCGGCTCGGTATGCCCCCACAATTTTTTTCTCATCCTCATCCCAAATAAAGAGTTGATTATAGTAAAGGTCAAATTCATCAATATCAATTTTTCGGTTTGTGCCCTCGCCTACCTCCCTAAAAGTAATTTCGCGCAGACGCCCAATTTCATTCATCATGTTCGGCATTTGAACCGAAGGAGCGCATATCACAGAATAGTTCTTACTCTGAAAAAGCAAATATTCTTTCTTTAGGTTTTCGACTTCCTCAAGAACAATGGAAGGATCGATCGGGGCAACAATATCTTCGACCACCTCAACCTCTTTAATCCTAGGAGAAAAGAATTTTTTTACCTCCAACGAAGTTCCCAGCGCATAGGTTTTTGCACGAAGGAAGCGTGAGTATTGGCTCAAATCAGAAAATTCTTCCTGCTCATTAACGCATATGGGGTTCCCTATCCGTATGCGGATTACCTTGTTGCGCTTATTGAACAGTTCGGAAGGTAGCTTAATAGTTCGCAATATAGGATGAATCAACCCAAGCAAATGAAATAACTTGCTATTGGTGCCATCGAAATACACGGGAACCACTGGCACCTTTGCATTCTTAATTAATTTAACAATAGAAGGTTGCCATTTTTTATCTGCCACTCCCAAAAAACCTGATTGATAGGACGATACCTCACCAGCAGGAAAAACTCCGAGGCAATTTCCATCGTGTAGATGGTTGAGAGCCAACTTCAGTCCCGTAAGGCTCGATTTCGCTCCCTTACGTGTTTCAAAAGGATTAACGGGGAAAAAAAACTCTTCAATGGGCCTTATCTTACTAAGCATAAAATTAGCAAGCACTTTGTAATCCGGCCTAATCTCCCCCAATGTTCGAATCAGAAGAATTCCATCAATGCCTCCAAAGGGATGGTTCGAAACAGTTATAAATGATCCGGTCTTTGGGATTCGCTTAAGATCTTCGGGACTAATTTCAAACTTAACCTCGAGTTCACCAATTACCGCATCTATAAACTCCAAACCCTTTTTGTCGGCAAATTTTGCATAAACCTTATTAATTGCGTTAACTTTCAACATGTACATCAGGAGTTTGGATAGACTATCCCCACCTACAGTGTTCAAGTTCGCAGCCTTTTTAAACTCTTCCGAATCAACTAGGTTCATAGCTCAACTGTTCTATTGAATTTGGTCGCAAGATAGATATTATCGTGAAAAAAATAAGAAGTAAAGACATGCCTTAACCGAAACGTAGCCTTGAATTAGTATATTTTTGTAATTTTGGAAGATTAATATCCTCACATGACTAAGTTCATCAACCTACTAGTTCTCTTACTTCTATCCACAGGCTTTCATGCCCAATCGGACAGTTTGTCGAGCACCGTATATACCCCCGATTTCTCTTTTAATAATGGGATTTATCTTACTTTTGCACAAGTAAAGAACAACAATCCCATTCCTAAGTCACGCCTAATCATCTCCGAGAATCTTTCCAGCCCCGCATTCTTCGATAAAGTATTGGGCGGAAAAAAGATTTTCTTTTTCGATGAGAATGGGCTTCGAAAAGAGGTATTAACCGAACAAATTTGGGGATTCTCTAACAATGGCGTAATCTACATAAACCTTGGAGGTAGTTTTAATAAGATTTCAATTGTAGGCAACCTCTGCCACTTTATTGCAACCGTTACAGTGACAAATCAACAATATTACGATCCCTTCTATAATGGCTATGGAGCCAATTACAATATCTCACCAAACCTTTACTCAATACAGGAGACGCGCCAGTTCCTATTAAATTTTAAAACAGGTAAAGTCTCCGACTACACCGTCCCAAATGTATCGACCTCCATTGCAGCCGATGACGAGTTGGCAAAAGAGTATTTAAATTTAAGCAAGAGAAAGAAAAAAGATTTAAAGTTTCTTTACATTCGCAGGTATAACCAATGCAATCCGCTTTTAATACCAACAAAGAAATAAAATCACAACAAAAACCATACGCTATGAGAAAATTCATTTTCATTACCGCATCGCTAATATTGAGCGCTTTCTACTGTAGCGCTGAACGATACGTCCCCACTCAGGCTGACGTTGATCGGTTTTTCAAAACCAAAACCTATGTTGTGCTCCAAAACAATCCAATGAGCGAGTACAACATGAAAGTGAAGGAAGCTGTTGAAAAGTTTTGGACCATCACCCCCTTCGAGTTTATCAACAACACCCAGTTTGAGGAAATGCGCAAAGACCCTGAAAAGTCATTTTTGGTAGTTATTCAGGTAAAATTTCCAAAAGACAAAATAGAGGCAAGCTATAACTTTCTAAGCGTATTGCTTGGTGCAGCAGTGAAGAGGATTACCGACATGCCCGAAATTTGCGGTATTCCAATTAGCTATGCCAATGTGGATGAGTTTAGCTGGGCTTACAAGTCGAAAGCGCTAGTCACCTTTCTCCAGAACCACATACAGCTCATGAAAACAAATTCCGAACTGCTAACGGCAAACATGTTTAACTACTACAATAAAAACCGAGGAGACGTACATACTAAAGAGCTTTGGGTTGTAGAAAAAGACCTCGCCAAAGAGGCCCGTAGTTTAGCAACACTTCAATCGAACTATAAATTCACCATTAAAGTGGTAAAGTCCGAAGATATTGAGAAGGCAATTGAAGAGAGAAATACCAACGTGGTTTTTTTACATAAGGTAGGTCCCGAGGGAACCAGAATGCAAGCCCGTTGCTATAAAATGATTATAGGTATAGGCGAAAACAAGCTATACTATTGGGATTATCATACCATCAAGAACAAAGAAGACGATGGACTTATGATTAAGGATCTAAAAAAACTGAACAAGTAGGCGTTAGATACACAACAAAGTCCTCCCACAATCGCCAAATTATCAGGAACGATTGAAGAGGACACGAGTTCATTCTACGGTGTAAACCAGAGATGGTTAAATTGCAATATATTTGCCCCGCACTAGCGGGGCATTTCTTCGAAAACAATTAAACAACAATAATGGCTGACGACAAAAAAATCATTTTTTCGATGGTGGGGGTTACTAAAACATACCCTCCTCAAAAGAAAGTTCTAAGCAACATCTACCTCTCATTTTTCTATGGTGCCAAAATAGGCATCATTGGATTAAACGGCTCTGGAAAATCGACTCTACTCAAGATTATTGCGGGTATTGAGAAATCATTTCAAGGAGATGTTGTTTTTTCACCGGGTTACAGCGTTGGCTATCTCGAACAGGAGCCGCACCTCGATGAGACAAAAACTGCCCGAGAGATTGTGCAAGAAGGCGTGCAGGAGGTGATTGATCTCCTAAAAGAGTATGAAGAGATAAATAATCGCTTTGCAGAGCCAATGAGCGATGATGCAATGAACAAACTCATTGAGCGGCAAGGTATTGTTACCGAACAAATTGATGCAGTGAACGGATGGGAAATCGACAGCAAGTTAGAGCGGGCAATGGATGCTCTTCGCTGCCCCGATAGCGATTCAATTGTAAAGAACCTTTCGGGAGGAGAACGACGCCGATTAGCTCTCTGCCGATTACTGCTCAAAGAACCAGAGATTCTTCTACTCGACGAGCCTACTAACCACCTCGACGCCGAAAGTGTTGAGTGGCTGGAGTTACACCTACAGCAGTATAAAGGAACCGTTATTGCAGTAACCCACGATCGCTATTTCCTCGATAACGTTGCAGGGTGGATTCTCGAGTTAGACCGTGGCGAAGGAATTCCATGGAAAGGCAACTACTCCTCTTGGCTCGATCAGAAATCCAAACGATTGGCTCAAGAAGAGAAGCAAGAGAGCAAGCGAAGAAAATCGTTGGAACATGAATTGGAATGGGTTAGGATGGCTCCTAAAGCTCGCCAAGCCAAAGGAAAGGCACGTCTTGCGGCATACGACAAGATGCTGAATGAAGACGAGAAACAAAAAGAGGAAAAGTTAGAAATATACATCCCCAATGGACCGAGACTTGGAAACAAGGTAATTGAGGTTAAAAATGTATCGAAGGGCTATGGCGACAAACTGCTCTTCGAAGACTTAAGTTTCTCTTTACCTCCAGCCGGAATTGTTGGTGTAATTGGCCCTAACGGTGCCGGTAAAACCACCCTATTTAGGTTGATTATGGGTATTGAAACACCGGACCATGGAACCTTTGAGGTTGGCGAAACAGTAAAAGTGGCCTATGTAGACCAACAGCATAAAGACATTGACCCTGTAAAATCGGTTTTTGAGGTTATTTCGGGCGGAACGGAAACAATGCTACTCGGAGGGAAAATGCAAAACTCTCGGGCATACGTTGGTCGATTCAACTTTTCTGGTGCCGATCAGGAAAAAAAGTGCGCTGCGCTTTCGGGCGGAGAGCGTAACCGGTTGCACTTGGCCGTTGCTCTGAAAGAGGAAGGTAATGTGATACTGCTCGATGAGCCTACCAACGATATCGACATCAACACCCTTCGTGCCCTTGAAGAAGGTCTAGAGAACTTTGCTGGATGTGCAGTAGTAATTTCGCACGACAGGTGGTTCCTCGATCGTATTGCTACGCATATTCTTGCCTTCGAAGGCAACTCACAGGTTTACTTCTTCGAAGGATCCTACTCCGATTATGAAATTAACAAGAAGGAGCGATTGGGAGAAGAGGGGCCAAAAAGGCTTCGTTACAAGAAGCTTATTGCCGACTAATTCGTAATACTATAGAACAGAGCGAGGGCGTTTCACATCAGAAACGCCCTCGCTCTTTTTATTCTATGAACAACGTTTATTTCGACACGCTGCTTTTAAACTCATTATATCTGTCTATGTAGGTTTCACCTACCTTTGAGCCTAACTCCTTCCAAATACGCTCAATTTCGCTAATTCGATTCTCTGGCGAAGGGTGAGTACTTAGGAATTCAGGCGTTTTACCACTTTGACCGGCTGCAGTGAGTTTTTCAAAAAACCCGGCTACCTCGCGAGGTGCATAGTTCGAGTTGCCATTGGTTGCATTAAGATATTTAACCGCAAACTCATCAGCTTGGTATTCATGCTCCCGGCTAAACTTAAGCGAAGTTGCCCCTTTGGCCAGCTGGCCCAAAACATCGGCCATAACCGATGGTTTATCGCCAAGCAAAACACTTAAGAGAACATCAAAACCATACGTCTTAGTCATCGTTTGAGTGGAGTGTCTTTTATCAGCATGCGCCATTTCGTGAGCCATCACTCCGGCAAATTGCGATTCATTGTCGAGGTATTTAATGAGCCCAGTATAGAAATACATATAACCACCAGGAGCAGCAAATGCATTTAGAACCTCATCGTTATCAATAATCTTTACCTGCCACTCAAATTCAGATTTATACGTAATAAGCCCTGAGTTCAAAATAGCATCGCGAACCCGTTCTAAGTGCTCGTATGCTTTAGGATGAGTGGCTTTATCCAATATCTTATACTCATCTGGATTTGCCATTACTGAAGAATCGAGCTGTCGCCCAAACTCAATATCCTGTTGTAGCGTAAATAAGTTAATTCCGCCATCCTTACTACATCCCGTGAATACGGACAAAGGAACAACCACCGCAAGCACAATAAATAAACGCCTCATAATCAGTTTGGGGTTACATTGAAATAACACAAGTATTTACGAATCAAAAATATTAAAAAACAATACAACTACAATAAACTTAGCCCTATTTGATATTGTTCAAAACAGCTGTTTCCAAAACATTGCCGCAAACTACCAATGCTAAACAGCATGAACAGCAAAGAATAAGGTTGTTTTCCTATCTTTGTGAAAATTATTTATCATGGCTGTTCAAAAACCAAGTATTCCAAAAGGAACAAGAGACTTTTCACCTGAGGAATCAGCAAAGCGAAGCTACATATTCGACACAGTAAAGCGCCAGTTCCAGTGCTTTGGATAT
Organism: Williamwhitmania taraxaci; assembly: GCF_900096565.1. Taxonomy (NCBI): domain Bacteria; kingdom Pseudomonadati; phylum Bacteroidota; class Bacteroidia; order Bacteroidales; family Williamwhitmaniaceae; genus Williamwhitmania; species Williamwhitmania taraxaci. The sequence continues at coordinate 7,608 of NZ_FMYP01000012.1, read as the reverse complement.
CAACCGCTGGAGACCCCTGCAATGGAGAACCTATCTACCCTTCTTGGTAAATATGGTGACGAAGGAGACAAACTCCTATTCAAGATACTTAACTCGGGTGACTATTTAAGTAAAATACCACAGGGCGACCTTACACCCGAAAGTAGTTCACCTCTAGCAACACGAATATCGGAGAAGGGGCTACGTTACGACCTTACCGTGCCTTTTGCCCGATACGTTGTGATGCACCAAAACGAAATATCGTTTCCATTTAAGCGCTACCAAATCCAGCCAGTATGGCGCGCCGATCGTCCACAAAAGGGACGCTATCGCGAATTCTACCAGTGCGATGTAGATGTTATTGGCAGCACATCACTTCTCAACGAGGTCGAATTGCTCCAAATCATCGATACCGTTTTCGAAAAACTAAAGATTAAAGTAGTAATAAAGCTAAACAACCGCAAAATACTATCGGGAATTGCTGAATACTTAAATGCTTCGGAACGCCTTACTGATATTACGGTTGCCATCGACAAAATCGACAAAATAGGACTCAATGCCGTTAAAGACGAATTAATCGAGCGAGGTGTTTCTGCCGATTCTGTTGGGAAGTTGGAACCAATACTTCTACTGGAAGGTAAAAACCAAGATAAATTAAATACCCTGCGAAAAATCCTCGCCTCCTCCGAAACCGGAATCAAGGGTATTGAAGAGTTGGAAACAATACTTGCCTACGCCGAATCGCTATCACTAAGCACCCCTATTGAGATAGACCTAAGCCTTGCCAGGGGGCTGAACTACTATACCGGTGCAATCATTGAAGTTAAGGCCAAGGATGTTGCCATTGGCAGTATATGTGGAGGTGGACGCTACGACGATCTCACCGGAATTTTTGGACTAAACAACATGTCGGGGGTAGGCATTTCGTTTGGAGCCGACCGGATCTACGACGTGATGGCACAGCTGGATATATTCCCGGCCGAATCGGCAGCCACATCCAAAGTTATGTTTGTAAACTTTGGAGAAAAAGAAGCTCAGACCTGCCTAGGTCTTCTCGCCCTAGTCCGTAAGGCTGGCATTGCAGCCGAACTTTACCCCGATTCTGCTAAAATGAAAAAGCAGCTGGATTATGCAAATAGAAAAGGGATTCCGTTCGTTGCGCTGATTGGTGAGAACGAGATAGCAACCTCAACCATGGCCGTTAAGTCGATGGCCTCCGGCGAACAGCATCAAGTAGCATTCCATCAACTCAACGACTTCTTAACAAACCAATAAACCACGCAAAAACCCCTCCTCTGGAAGGGTTTTTGTGTCTCCAATAAATCATAAACAACCAATTATGACAGTTCACTACATTAATCAAACCCCTCTTTCTTTTGAGATATTGGAAAAATTTCTCGAAGGAAATATTGAGATAAAACTCTCGGAGGAGGCAAAGGCCCTCATCCAAAAATGCCGCACCTACCTCGACAACAAGGTAAAGAATCAAACCGAGCCAATTTACGGAATCACCACAGGCTTTGGATCGTTGTGTAAACAATCTATCTCACACGATCAGCTGGCTCAACTGCAAAAGAACTTAGTAATGTCGCACGCGTGCTCCACCGGAACAGAGGTAAGCCGAGATATTGTAAGGCTAATGCTTTTCCTCAAGGCGCACGCTCTTTCGATGGGCAACTCCGGTGTTCAGGTAATCACCGTTGAACGGATTATTGAGATGGTCAACAACGATGTATTACCCATCGTTTACGATCGCGGATCGCTAGGAGCATCGGGCGATTTAGCTCCATTATCCAATCTGTTCCTCCCATTACTAGGCTTAGGCGAAGTTCGTTTTAAGGGCGAAAAGATGCAATCGGCCGACGTACTCAAAAAATTAGGATGGGCCCCTATTGAGTTACAGAGCAAGGAAGGGTTGGCTCTGCTAAACGGAACCCAGTTCATGAGTTCACATGCTGTTTTTGCTCTATTAAAGGCATTTAGAATCAGCACCCTTGCCGACATCATTGGGGCTGTATCGCTGGAAGCTTTCGACGGTAGAATTGAACCATTCCACGAAAACCTCCATGCAGTTAGACCGCATAAAGGTCAAATTGAAACTGCACAAAACATACGCAGAATACTCAACAACAGCGAACTGATAAACCGTGCAAAAAAGCATGTTCAAGATCCTTACTCCTTCCGCTGTATGCCGCAAGTTCACGGCGCTTCGAAGGACACCATTCGCTATGCTGCCTCGGTAGTTTTAACCGAAATCAATTCGGTAACCGACAATCCGACCATCTGGCCCGACGAAGATCTAATCCTTTCGGGTGGAAACTTTCACGGTCAACCCATTGCGCTTGTCATGGACTTTCTTGCCTTGGCTCTTGCCGAACTTGGAAACATATCGGAGAGAAGAACAGCCCAGCTAATCCTAGGTCTTCGTGGCCTTCCTGAATTTTTGGTGGCAAACCCAGGCTTGAACTCAGGCTATATGATTCCGCAGTATGCTGCAGCATCCATGGTTAGTCAGAATAAAATGTATTGTTTCCCAGCCTCCTGCGACTCGATTGTCTCGAGCAACGGACAGGAAGACCACGTAAGCATGGGAGCAAATGCTGCTACCAAGTTGCTTAAGGTAATCGACAATCTGGAGCGAATAATGGCCATTGAATTAATGGATGCCGCCCAAGCATTTGACTTCCGTCGGCCTGCAAAAACATCCCCCTACTTGGAGGACTTCCTTGCAAGTTACCGCAAGGTGGTTTCCTTCATTACCGAGGATAAAATTATGTATCTCGAAATTGACAAGACCGTAGATTTCATTCAGAAGATCGGCATTAAGCCCATCGTATAACTGAGGAAAGTATAAACGGGGCTGCATCAAATGATGCAGCCCCGTATTTTTTTGTGCTATAGGCAGACACACTTTATCGCTCCAAATATTTTCGGATCGGAAGGATATCTATCCTAATAAAAAACCCCGACGAATCGAGGTTATACTTTTATTTATGGAATCATCGAAACGCTGTGTCGTAATCCTTGCTGCGCTTCGATTTATTTACGTCGGCTAACGCCACAGACGTTCATCATCAGTCACTCTTCCCGGAACCCTTTATTTGCTGAAGTAGCCAATTCTTAAATTCATTGTCGGCCAAATAGAGTTTCATAACCTTTTCTGCCGGAAGAACTTTTTGAAAACGACCATTAAACTCGTTGAGCAGATCAGCCTCTCTGCGCTGAAAGCCAACGTATTTATCAGCATATGCCTTAATCTCTTTAGTCGACATGCGGTTTAAATTCTTTTCACAATAAACCATGGTTTCCCTACGCTCACTTATGATTACATTCTTCCGCTTCCAGTAATCGTTATAAAGAGGCCAGAAATCCTGAGCCTCCAAAGAAGTAAGGTCAAGTTTCTCTGTAAAAAAAGCAATTTTCTGAGCCTTCACTATCTCAGCCTTGTCTTGAATATCTTGCGCATTGGCTGCAAAGCCAAAACTTACAAAGGCAAATATGGAAATGGCAAATATATACTTCAAGATTGTCATAGTGTCCTTTTAATACTTTTCAACGAGGGTTGTATAGTCAACATTCTCATCTACCAAATATTGAATCATCGCGTCACGATTGTCTGTTTCGCCAAGGGTTGGTTTTGGAACACGACTATCCTCGTGTAATGCTTGAATTAATGAAGATTCATCAAAATCGACATAAGTTCCCCTATCGGTTCTTTGTGCAATTGCCTTGGTAGATACCGAAATACTTTTTTCATTCAAACTCATTTTGGTGCCAATGTAACCTAGGCTTAAAACCAGAGCAAGTCCGGCAGCATAGGCCAAATAGGGTCGCATGGACCATCCTTTGTTTGAAGTATCTGTTTCTTGTCCACTTTTTGTTTGAGCAATTCTCTCAGAAATTTTTTGTGGAAATGCATTGAAGTAACCCTCAGGAACAGAATAGGGATTTCCCTTTGGAAGTCCGTTAAGCAATTTCTCGAGATTCTCTTCTCCACTAAAATTCGTTTTCATTGTAGTAATTTTTCTCCGTTGTTATTCGGGCTTGGCGAGCCGTTGAAAACCCCATAAATAGCCAATTTTAATGAATATGGGGACATCTAAATATCATTTGCTTGTGGGTAGGATTACCCCCCCATGCAAAGGTTTAATCGGCAAGCATGAATTTCTCAATCTTTTTGACGGCATGATGAAATGATGCCTTCAACGCACCGACAGAAGTTTTAAGCACTTCCGACATCTCATCATACTTCATATTATCGTAGTACTTCATATTGAAAACAAGGCGTTGCTTTTCGGGCAACTTCAGTATAGCCTTTTGCAGCTTAGCTTGGATTTCATCGCCATTAAAATAGGGATCGGACGCAAGAGTATTACCCAACTGATACTCCACGTTACCCAATGGAATAAAGACGTTTGCTCGTTTTTTCTTCAAGAAAGTAAGAGCTTCATTGGTAGCAATCCGATAAAGCCAAGTGTAGAGTTGGGCATCCTCGCGAAATCCCCCAAGACCGCCCCACACCTTTAAGAAGGTATTCTGCAGAACATCATCGGCATCATCGTGATCGGTCACCATCCTCCTAACATGCCAATATAGTCGTTCCTGATATTTTTGTACAAGAAGGGTGAAAGCAAAGTCTTTGCTTTCACCCACCCGGAACATTTCAACTATAGTAGTATCGGAGTATTCAGCCATTTAGTAAAACTGGAACTATTACTTTTTCCGTTTCAAAACACGCTTAACGGCCTCAACAATTGAAGGCGTATCGAGATGATATTTCTCCATCAATTCGGATGGTTTACCACTTTCGCCAAAAACATCATCAACAGCAACCATTTCCATTGGAGTAGGAAGCTTGCGAGCCAATAGTTGAGCAACGCTATCGCCAAGGCCACCGTTCATGTTATGCTCCTCGGCAGTAACAACAGCACGTGTTTTTCCGGCAGAACGTAGAATTGCCTTATCGTCGAGAGGCTTAATGGTGTGGATATTGATCACCTCAACGGAGATATCATCCTCCGCTAGAATTTCAGCAGCCTCTAGTGCTTTCCACACGAGGTTTCCTGTGGCAAAAATGGTAACATCTTCGCCTTCGCTGAGAACAATAGCCTTTCCTATTTCGAACTTCTCATCGGCTGGAGTAAAATTAGGAACCGCAGGGCGACCAAACCGAAGATAAACCGGTCCCTTATAGTCGGCAATGGCAAGCGTAGCAGCCTTGGTTTGGTTGTAATCGCAAGTGTTAATCACGACCATGTTGGGTAGCATTTTCATCAACCCAATATCCTCCATTACCTGGTGCGTAGCGCCATCCTCGCCAAGAGAAATACCCGCATGCGAGGCAATAATCTTCACGTTCTTATTGGAATAGGCAACGCTTTGGCGTATTTGATCGTAAACTCGGCCAGTAACAAAATTAGCAAATCCAGCCGCAAATGGAATCTTTCCACCAATGGTAAGGCCTGCCGCCATACCAATCATGTTTGCCTCGGCAATACCCGTTTGAATGAAACGCTCGGGGCAATGCTCAATAAAGCCCTCCATTTTAAGTGAACCAATAAGGTCGGCACAGAGCCCAACTACGTTAGGATTTGTTTTCCCTAACTCAGTAAGCGCATCGCCAAAGCCTGCTCTTGTTTCTTTAAGTCCTGTGGAAACGTATTTCTTCATTATTCTGTTTTTTCTAGAAAATTGTAGAGTGAATCCCTACTTGTGTTTTAAACGCTCAGAAGCCTCCTTTTTAATAAGGCCGAGAATGAGCAACTCTGCGCTGGCAATGTTGGTTGCCAACGGAATATTATGCACGTTGCACTGTTCCAAAAGCCGACGAATATCCTCGTGATGAGGCTGCGCCAGTTTATGGTCGCGCAAGAAGATTACGATATCCACCTCGCCGCGGCCAATCATTTCGGTAATTTGAATATACCCTCCCGAAAGACCTGGACTGAGATGCTTCACAGCAATCCCTTGTGCTTCTATAAATTCAGCAGTTCTTCCGGTAGCCAGAAGATTTACGCCCTGAATCCAGTCGAGCCGCTCTTTAAGGAACTCAACCAAATCGTTTTTCTTTGCATCGTGTGCTATTACAACAATATTCTTCATTGTAATAAGAGTTTATCGGCAGTTGCCGGGTTAATATCGTATCTACTGACTAGTAATCGCCAAGAGTTTCTGGCAGTTGATCGAGTGCCGAAGCCAATTGTTCATCGCTAGGAGCTTTGCCGTGCCATTTGTGGGTTCCAACCATAAAATCGACACCCATGCCCATCTCTGTTTTCATGATGATAACAACTGGCTTTCCTTTACCGGCATGACTCTTGGCTTCATTTAAACCACGAATCACATCGGCCATATCGTTACCGTTCATCTCAAGAACATCCCAGCCAAAAGCAGCCCATTTGGCACCAAGGTTGCCCAACGAAAGAACCTTATCAACAGGGCCATCGATTTGCTGACCGTTATAGTCTACGGTAGCAATTATATTATCGAGTTTATTATGGGCAGCAAACATTATTGCCTCCCAGTTTTGACCCTCTTGCAATTCGCCATCGCCGTGAAGGGTGAAGACGAGCTTCTTATCGCCATTCATCTTCTTTCCGAGGGCAGCACCGCAAGCAACGCTGAGCCCTTGTCCAAGCGATCCTGATGCAATACGAATACCTTGAAGGTGTTCGGCTGGAGTTGGATGACCCTGAAGACGTGAGTTAATCTTACGAAACGTAGAGAGTTCGCGAACATCGAAATAACCGCTGCGCGCTAAAACGCTATACCATACTGGGGAAATGTGACCATTGGAAAGGAAGAATAGATCTTGATTCTTTCCATCCATGTCAAAATTCTTTGGTTCATGCTCCAATACGCTAAAGTATAGGGCAACCATAAAATCGGTGCAACCCAATGAGCCACCTGGGTGACCCGATGCTTGGGCATGTACCATCCGGACAATGTCCCGTCGAACTTGAGAAGCAATTTTCTTTAGCTTTTCTATGTCTTCCATTAATTCTGAAAAAGTTAATCCATATTGCAAACTAGCAGAATCATCTCTCCTAGTTTATGAAAATTCGGTGGTAAAATTAACTCTTTTCCAACGATTACCATAGATTAATGGATGTTTTTGATTATCCATCGGCAAGCCCAATGACAATAAGAGAATGTAGTAATTTGCTAATTCCGTTCTACTAATCAGTTGCAATCTAAACCCTCATTGCTTTCGCTAAGATTTTAACCCAAATGGTAGCCCCCACTTCGATCGTTTTCATTAGCAAATTAGCACACTACCTTATATCCGCAACATAAAAGCATAAAATAATCGGGAACCCCTGTAATAATAATCATCACAAGGCTTTCCCGATTAAAATATTTTCACCTACTTAGGTGAAAACTAGATAAAACGGTCGAAGTTGTGCCACCCATTTCGGTTCAAGTTGTGCCAGGCGTTTCGGTCGAAGTTGTGCCACTTTTTTAGGTGCATTTAGGCTATTGTTTCGGTCGAAGTTGCGCCACCCGTTTCGACGCAAATTGCGCCATTGAGCCATTGAAAGGAATGATTTCTATCTTATCGCTGAAACTTAAATCAGGGATATGGCCGCAAAGAAGATAGATATCATGGATGTACGACAATTAATTCAG
>NZ_FMYP01000011.1 GCF_900096565.1 Williamwhitmania taraxaci | reverse complement strand
AAACCGACCTGTTGATACTGGATGATTTTGGGTTAACAGCCTTTGACGATCCTGCAAGAAATGCCCTAATGGATATCGTTGAACAGAAATATGACAAGACTTCTATTATCATTGCCGCACAGATACCAGTAAAAAACTGGCATGAAACAATTGGCGAAGGAACCATTGCCGATGCAATTCTAGACCGCATGGTTCACTCTTCACATCGCATTGAATTAACAGTAGAGTCAATGAGAAAAAACAAGATGAAAAAAACTCAAATTAATTCATAAATTTGGTCACGAAATCATCCTTTTTTTGTGGCACAATATCACCGAAACAAGTGGCACAATATCACCGAAATATCAACAATCTCGAAGAGATGTTATTTCATCCATTAAATCAGACTATTTTGCCGTATTGCTTAGCCCTTATAACGACGGGATCAATGCGGTAGAGTTTATTGTTTCCGCAGCAGGCGTTCAGGGCGATATTAACCTTAGTGGTTATAACGAAGATTCTAATTGGGATGCGGTTTGGATTTCAGCCATTCAACATACCAGTTTTGGATGGATGGTAGAGATAAAAATACCTTATTCGGCCCTTCGGTTCTCAACAAAACAGGAACAAACCTGGGGAATAAATTTCATGCGCAGGGTGAAAAGCAAAAATGAGTTGCAAACCTGGAGCCCCATTGATAATGGCATTAAAGGAATTACAAATCAACTTGGAACAGTCACCGGAATTTCTGAATTAAAACCTCCAATTAGACTGGCATTTTACCCCTACTTATCAGGATATTATGAAAAATTACCTACCAACCATAAAGCATCGCAATCACTGAATGGGGGAATGGACATCAAGGTAGGTATTTCCAAAAGTTTCACCCTCGATGCAGCGCTTATTCCCGATTTTGGCCAAGTCCAATCCGACGATCAAGTCTATAATCTTTCACCATTCGAAGTGCAATACGCTGAAAAAAGACAATTTTTTATTGAGGGCATGGATCTTTTTAAGCGTGGTGGAATATTCTACTCAAGGAGAATAGGGGGAACTCCCACAAGTAATGGATCAGTTAGTAATAACCTACTGCCAAACGAAATTATTACAGAGAACCCATCGGAAACCAAATTGATAAATGGGATAAAAGTTTCAGGTAGAACTTCCGGAGGATTGGGAGTTGGGTTACTAAATGCAATTACAGCAAAAACAGAAGCCGCCATTGAAGATACGGTAACTGGCATTGCTCGAACCATCCAAACTCAAGGACTAACGAACTATAATATAATTGTTTTTGATCAGAACCTCAAAAACAACTCCTATATAAGTCTCATAAATACACATGTTTATCGCCGAAACGACAACTTTAACTCCAACGTAACTGCCACTGAGTTTTTGCTACGAAATAGGGCAAATAGTCTTCAATTAACGGGGATTGGTGCCTATAGTCGTATCGATAATAGCGAGTTGATAAATGGTTACAAATATCAATTAAGAGCTGAAAAAACAAGTGGTACTCTTACCTATGGGGTTTCACACAACACGGAATCCGAAGAGTATAATCCGAATGCACTTGGCTACCTTCAGGCACCCAATGAATTTACTCAGAGTGTGTTTGCTGGCTTCAAAATTCTCAAGCCAACATTCGGTTTCCGAAGTTTATCCTCAAATTTCACCCTTTATAACTCAAGCCAATTTGCACCCCGTGTCTATACTTCGAGAAGCGCATCGCTCAGTTTTGTTGCAACCGAAGCGGCTCACTACTTCACTTTTGGAGGAAGCGGCTATTTGGATATTGAAAACGAGCATAACTATTACGAGGCAAGGGTTCCTGGAAGAATGGTAATTCTACCAAAATTCTACAATATAGATTTCTGGATATCATCTGACTACAGAAAGTTTTTAGCAATCGATGCTACTATCGACTATACCGTGGGTGATAAATATGGAGCAAATACTACTACTTACAAACTATCACCACGATTGAGATTCTCAGATAAGCTTTTCCTAGTCTATTCCTACACTTTTGAAGATTCTAAAAACTCAATTGGGTTAGCAGATAATGCAAATGATCCAATTATATTTGCTACAAGAGATATTTCAACATACGTAAATGTGCTTGAAAATCAATACGTTTTCAATAGTAAATCTTTTGTAAGTTTGCGAGCACGTCACTATATTAAGAAGATTAGTTATAACGATTACTACGCCCTCGAAAACAACGGAACGTTGAGCAATACCTCCTATAATGATCTAAAAGACAAGACGTATACTAACTTCTATATCGATTTGTCATACCAATGGACATTTGCACCAGGAAGCACGCTATCGTTGGTTTGGAAAAATACAATTGTTGATAGTAAGGATTATATTCGCACTTCGTTTATGAATGATTTGAGGGAAACTTGGTCCAACAATCAAGGAAATAGTTTTTCTATAAAGTTCATTTACTATATTGATTATCTTATGCTAACAAAAAGAAACTAACGTTTAAGAGTGTTCGGCATAGAGTTATATTCAGAATAATACAATAATTGCTACTTACCTTTTGGGTGGTATTTAATCCCCAAAAAAAATATTAATACGATGGAAAACAATTTTAGAAGTTTTGCAAGCGACAATAATTCAGGTGTTCATCCACAAATAATGGAGGCTCTTTTAAAGGCCAATTCTGGACATGCAATTGGATATGGCGATGATGATATCACTCGCAAGGCTATACAGAAAATTGAGACCCATTTTGGCTCTTCTGCGCAGGCCTTTTTTGTTTTCAACGGAACCGGGGCTAATGTGACGGGGCTGCTGGCTGCCACCCATAGTTTTAGTGCCATAATTTGTTCCGAAACGGCCCACATTAACGTGGATGAGTGCGGTGCTCCCGAAAAATTCACAACATGTAAGCTATTAACCGTGCCAACGAATGATGGAAAGCTTACGCCTAGTCTTATAAAAAAACACCTTCACGGTTTTGGCTCCGAACATCATGCTCAACCCCGAGTAATTTCCATTAGCCAAACAACGGAACTCGGCACTCTGTATAAACCTAATGAAATAAGAGACTTAGCCTCCATTGCTCACGAAAATGGCATGCTTCTGCATATGGACGGCGCACGCCTCTCCAATGCTGCCGCTGCTTTGGGATTAAGCTTTAAGGAGTTCACCGCCGATTGTGGTGTCGACTTTGTAAGCTTTGGTGGAACTAAAAATGGATTAATGTACGGAGAGGCAGTTGTCTTCCTAAATACATCGTTAGCCGAGAATTTCAAATTCATTCGCAAACAAGGAATGCAGTTGGCCTCTAAAATGCGCTATATCTCTGCTCAATTCCTAGAGTTTTTAAGCAATGACCTCTACTTACAAAATGCAAACCATGCCAACAGTATGGCCAAGATACTGGAAGCTAAGGTAAAATCCATCCCTGAAATAACCATTACCCAACCAGTCGAAGCAAATGGCATATTCGCAATCGTCCCACAAAGGGCTATTGTCGAGCTGCAGAAGTATTATTTCTTTTACGTATGGGATGAAGACAAAAGTGAGGTTCGCTGGATGACTTCATTCGATACAACTCTTGAAGATATTGATGGATTCATCAACCAGCTCAAGCAAGCATTGAAATAATATTGACGAATGTCAAATTAGAAGTGATCAATTAGGTAGTATCCATATAAGCCTGTTTTATAGTAAAATATAAAACAGGCTTTTTTTTCAATACAGATAATTATATATCTAAAAGGCCTTAATCCATTGAGTTTTGGAATATTTGTCCCATTTTTAGGCAAAATCGAATTGAAATGAGCCGCATCTTAAAGACCATTCTTCTCCTAACCATATTTTTTTCCTTGGAGCTTTCCTCTCCGGTTAAATTGAGTTCTGGAAATTCAAAACCTCCGGCAAAAGATTGCTTATTAGGTATTACCCCACGTCTTTGTAACAGCGATTTTTACAACGAGGATTATAGCAGTATCGACCAAAAAGTCGAGAAATTCAAGAAATATTGGGGATTAAAAGGCGTATCTCTAGCAATTGCAAAGGATGGTAAACTAATCTACGCAAAGGGTTACGGTTATTCCAACGAAGAAAATCGGGAAGTAGTCGAACCATATAGTCGATTCAGAGTAGCGAGCATTTCCAAACTGGTTACTGCAGCGGCAATAATGAAGCTGGTAGAAGAACAAAAGTTATCCCTTAATGATAAAGTTTTTGGTAGTAATGGGATTTTAAACAACCCATACTATGGAATTGCACAGGACCAGCGGATTTACAATATCACGGTTAGGGATTTGCTCCACCATGCAGGTGGTTGGAGGGCCCACTATGGAGACCAGCTGTTCATGTCCGATTATATTGCAAAGTCATTGAACGTTCCAAAGCCGTTAAAAATTGATGATATCATTCGGTTCGTCTATACAAAAAGCCTTCACTTTACACCAGGGACCAAAAGCTCATACTCAAATTTTGGCTATGCTTTACTCGGCCTAATTATTGAGAAATTAACGAATGAACCCTACGAAGATTATGTCAGAGCAACCATTCTAAAGCCATTAGGAATAACAAGCATGACCATAGGCCGATCGACAAGAGATAGTATGCTTACTGACGAAGTGGCTTATTATGAGGTGCCTGAAGCAAGAAAGATAACCCCTTACTATGCACAGACCGGACTAGTAAGCAAGAGCAACGGAGGTAATGACATTCGATTGCTAGGTGCTGCCGGAGGTTGGGTTAGTAGTTCCGTTGATTTAATCAAGCTGGCCCTTTCGTTGGATGGTGAAAATACCGTTCCCGATTTATTGTCAAAAAACACTATTGATACGATGGTTATTAGACCAAAAGGATTCTTACCTATTGGCTGGATTAGAGCAACTGAAGAGGGGCGATTTGTTCGAACTGGCAACTTTGCAGGAACATCCACCATTCTAGTGAAGGAACCCAACGGTATTTGCTGGGTATTCCTCACCAATACAAGTCCGTGGTGTGGTTCTAAATTCCAAGGGAAGATAAACGTATTTATGCATGGGGTTCTAAATTCCATTCCCACTCTTGCACACCCAGATAATACTTCAGGTAAACCTGAAGAGGAGATTGAGGAAGAGGAGGTTAGTTTAAACTAAAATTACTACGGAGTTTCTCTTCTTGATTCTTTATTAATGCTTGGAATTGAAGCATTTTATATAGAAAAGATTCTTTTCTACCAATACCATCTATGCTCACAAGGTGAAATTTTTCTTCAGGAGATAGGTATATCTTATTGGCAATATCATATATATCCACCTTTTCCATTGTAGAAAGCGAACCATAGATTCCATTGAAATTTAGGCCCAACTGTTTAACCAACACCATTATATCCGGGTTGTTTGTTTCATGATCAACCTCCCAATCAATCACTTGACCGCCACCATATAATTTTCCAGGTAGTCTATTCGAGAAAGAAAGAACTTCAAAAATGCGGATACCCTTAATCATTATCACCATTTCCCCTTTATTGTTTTCGGCCAATACCTTTTCAAGCCTAACTTCAGTCCCTAATTGCGTTAATCCATCGGCAGAGATAAAGGGTATTCCAAATGTCATCCCAGTATCTTTTACATCATTAATCAACTCCTTATAACGAGTCTCAAAAATTCGCAATGGAAGTTCTTCCTGTGGAAAAACAAACGAAGGCAAAGGAAAAAGTGCTAATTGCTTACTCTTTGAAACCATTGTTGCTTATATTTATCGCATCGGTTAAAATAAAACTAAAACAAATGTTTCTGCGTTATATGTATGTTCGTAAAAACCATAATTAGCATGAAAAGGTTCATTTTATCAGCAGTTTTCGCCATTAGTTGCGCCATTTATCCTGCATCAAGTGTTATTGCCCAAGTTAACTATACTCGAAATTTAAGCGATTTCGACAGGGTAGAAGTTTATGGAGAAGTCTATTGTGAAATTTCATTTGCCAATAAACAATCGGCTCGAGTGGAGGGTATCGGAATCACATCCGACGATCTTGAAATCAAGGTTGAAGGACAAACTCTTCGAATTAAATTAAAACCTCGAATCTACAACCATGTTGAGGTTAAGGTATTTCTAACTTACCAGAAGATTCGGGAGATTAAAACCGCAGGTGCTGCTGTACTTGTTTGCGCAGATACAATTGCCGGGGACAAGTTAGCCGTGGATGCATTGACCTCATCAACAATACGACTTCAGGTAAATCTTTCGAACCTTGAGCTAAAGGCAGGCCAAGGAGCCACAATTTTTGCAAAAGGTAGCGCAGCAACACTGGAAGCCGCTTCTGGATCAAAAAGTATTATCTCTGCATACGGGCTTGAAGTGGAGAAGGCATTTGCTTCCTCTACGTTTGGCGGCATGTTGAAACTCCATCCAACCGAATATCTTGAAGCAAAAGCCAGCGTTGGTGGAACCATTTATTACCTTAAATCGCCCAAGCAGATTAAGGTATCCGAAAACCTAGGTGGTAAGGTGGAGGAGGTTTCATTTGACGATGAAACAAACGCGCCAGACTCTTTGCAATAAGTCCTATGAACACAAGTCATTAATAAATAGTGATTTGTGTTTTTTTGTCCGTGATTTAACCATACGGTTAAATCGTTTGGATAATGCAAGAAAATAGTTTTACTTTGTAACAGTTTAACCAACTAATTAATCTACATGGTTAATAAGAAAGAAATAAGTAGCGAAACGGAGCAAAAAGTGCTGGATGCTGCACGAATTGTTTTTATAAGCAAGGGGATGGATGGCGCACGGATGCAAGAAATTGCCGATACAGCCGGAATAAACAAGGCCCTTTTGCATTACTATTTTAGAAGCAAAGAAAATCTCTTCGAAAGAGTGTTTACCGAAGCCGTTGGAAAAGCGTTGCCTTCCATTGGTTCGTTTATGGTTTCCGATAAGCCTTTTTGGGAAAAGGTTGATTTCTTTATAGATAACTACCTTACGCTTATTATGGAAAATCCATTTATACCAAACTTTATTGTTCAAGAGATCAACCGTGATCCTCAAAATCTAATTCGTTTGATGCAGCAGAACAATATCGACTTTACGAAAATCATTGCAGTGATTAATCAGGATATCATAAAAGCCAATCTCCGGCCAATATCAGCAGAACACTTTGTTATGAATCTAATTGGCTTATGCGTTTTCCCATTTGTGGCGGCTCCAATGCTTACGCTTATACTTTGCAATGGAGACACGGAACGCTTTAATTCAATACTGCTTGAAAGAAAAACAGTTGTTTTTGATTTTGTAAAGTATTCTTTAGAGAAAAATAACCTCTAATTACCACAACACAGGTTACACTTACCAGAATAAAATATCAATAAACACTATTCTATGAAGAAGGTTCTAATATGTCTCTTTATGGTTACCAGCATCATGGCTAATGTATCTGGGCAAGACCTTTGGTTTTTCATTCAAAAATCCCAAGTTAACTTTCCAATGGCAAGGAACCGAACTACAATTGATTCCATCGTCTTGCTAAAGGTAAAAAACAGCCAAAATACATGGTTTCCTCAGTTAAACGTTATTGGTCAATCTACCTATCAGTCCGAAGTAACTAAACTCGATCTTCCGGCACAATTTCAAGGACTAGCAACACCTGTTGATAAAGATCAGCATAAAGTATTTCTGGAGGTAACCCAGATGCTCTACGATGGAGGATTGGCCCAAAACCAGAAACTGGTTGAGTTAGCCTCAGGACAGGTTCAGCTTGCACAACACGCTACCTCCATGCACGAGTTAAAATCACGGGTTGTTGGTGCCTATTATGCCATACTGTTGGCGGAGGTTAACATGCAGCAACTCGACGCACTAACCAAAACTCTGGAAAAACGGTTATTAGATATCGAATCTGGAATAGAATATGGAACAATATTAAAATCTTCATTATCATCGATTAAGGCAGAATTGCTTAATGTTGAACAACAAAAAATCGAAGTCACTCAAGCACGAGAATATGCACTCCAAATACTATCGATTCTCTCGGGTTTGACCATTGATAGTTCGTGGGAATTTTCATCACCCGACTCAATTCCAACCTTTAACGGTCAAATGCCTGAAATACTTGCTATTGAAGCAGAAAGCAATCGACAACACTCACTGATCGGAATGAGCAGCGTAAGACGACGACCACAACTCGCACTTTTCGGACAAGCAGGCTATGGAAAACCGGGATTAAACATGATGGGAAACTCTTGGGATACATACTACCTAGCAGGAGTAAAACTCACTTGGAACCTTTGGGATTGGAACAAAACAGCAAACGAGAAAAGGATTTTAGGGCTAAACCAGCAGCAGTTGACTGCACAGCGAGAAACAACCATTAAAAACATGGCTGTTAGAACTGCCGAACAGGATGGAGCAATTGCGAAGCTGGAGCAGATTATTTTGCGTGATAAGGAAATCCATCGATTAAGAGAAGAAATTACAGCCGCTACGCTCGCCTCTGTCAAGGAAGGTGCCTTGAGAGAGGTTGATTATATCTCCGATTTAAATACTGAGTTTCAAGCGCGAATCGAGATCGAAAAACACCAACTACTGCTAAATCAATCTAAAATCTTAAAACTTTTAATATCTGGATATTAAGCCTGTTTAACTTAAAATAACTTTAAGCATGCAGTTCCAATTTGCACTCGGATATTTGACCCTTAAAATGGTTATTGGTAATTCAAATTGGACGAACTATTTTACCTGAGAATATTAATCTTCACGACCTCAAATTAACAATACGATGAAACACATACTCACTATCAACTTTCTTTCCATCGCTTTTCTACTTGCTTCGTGCGGAAATGGAAACAATAAATCAGATGGTTACGGTACATTCGAATCCACTGAAACGACCGTATCCTCCGAAGTTCAAGGCAAAATCCTCTATTTTCCAGTAGAGGAAGGACAGCTACTTAAAAAAGGAGAATTGGCTGCACTAGTAGATTCTACTCAAACATATCTCCGAGTGTTACAAGTCGAAGCACAGGTGGAATCGATAAATTCGAAGAAGCAAACCATTGCTGCCCAAGGCCAGGTTTTAGATCAACAGTTGGAGAACATCAACAAAGAGGTTCGGCGTGCCGAAGGCCTCTTTAAACTGAATGCTGCAACTCAGAAACAGGTGGATGATGTTACCGGTCAGGCGAAAGTTATTCAGATGCAAAAACATGCACTTAACGTTCAATTGGCTGAAATTTCTATCGAGGCAAAGGCACTTGGAATGCAGGTAATGATGCTTAAAGATCAACTTGCTAAGTGTAGAATTGTAAACCCGGTAACTGGTACTATACTAGTTAAGTATGCCGAGGTAGGAGAGATTATTGCTCCAGGAAAAGGCATCTATAAAATTGCCGATCTGTCGGAAATCAACCTTAAAGTTTACATTTCAGGCAAGCAACTCAGCGATATTCATCTGGGCGATTCGGTAACGGTAATCACCGATATCGCTACAGGGTTACATGAGCAACTGGGCATTATTAGCTGGGTTTCTCCAGAGGCCGAGTTTACCCCAAAAATAGTTCAAACAAGGGAAGAGCGCGTGAAGCTTGTTTACGCGGTCAAAATACGCGTTAAGAATGATGGTAGTCTGAAAATTGGCATGCCCGGCGAAATGAAGCTAAAGCTCAATAGATAGGAAATCTATGGAATACGATGTAGTTGCCCAAGAAATTGGCAAGAAATACGGTAACATTTTGGCACTTAACGACATCTCATTTTCGGTTGGTCGTGGCGAGATCTTTGGGTTAATTGGACCCGATGGTGCCGGAAAAACAACACTATTTCGAATACTTACTTCGTTAATTATTCCCGACTCGGGAAACGCAATGGTTTGTGGACTGAATCCAGTAGCCGATTACAAGAGGTTACGCTTGAAAATTGGCTATGTGCCTGGGAAATTCTCTCTTTACCAAGATCTAACGGTGGAGGAAAACTTGCAATTCTTCGCAACGGTTTTTGGAACTACCATCCAAGAGAACTACTACCTAATCAAAGACATATACAGTCAGATTGAGCCATTTAAAACTCGACCTGCCGGGAAACTCTCGGGAGGAATGAAGCAGAAACTAGCCCTTTCATGCGCGCTAGTACATAAGCCAGATATACTTTTCCTCGACGAACCTACAACAGGCGTGGATGCTGTTTCACGGCGAGAATTCTGGGAAATGCTCAAGCGTCTAAAAGATTTTGGTATAACCATCATTGTTTCGACACCATACATGGACGAAGCGTCCCTTTGCAACCGCATTGGCTTAATCAACAAGGGAAAGCTCCTTTCGGTAGATACTGTTGATGCCATAAACCAAAAGTATCCGTTTCCAATTTTTGCCGTATCAGGTCCAAAACTCAACAAGTTACAAGCATTTTTGCGCGAACAACCATTGGTGGAAAGCGCATATCTGTTTGGACAAGCATTACATGTATCAATAAACAAGGGGGCTAGCGGCGAGATGCTACAAAACGTAATTCGCTCAGCGGGCCTTCTTGACGTAACGGTTGAGCCCATTTTGGCAAATATTGAAGATTCATTTATGATACTTACAGAATAAAACACGATGGAATCATCTGAAATGTATGCGATTAAAGCTGTCGATCTTACAAAGTCGTTTGGTTCGTTTGTTGCGAACGATAAGCTCACCTTTGAAGTTAAAAGGGGAGAGATCTTTGGATTTCTAGGGGCTAATGGTGCCGGAAAGACTACTGCCATCCGAATAATGTGTGGACTTCTGGAACCAACCTCCGGACAGCTGGAGGTTGCCGGTTTCGATGCATTTAAGCAACGTGAAAAGATTAAACAATCTATTGGCTATATGAGTCAAAAGTTTTCTATGTATGAAGACCTTACGGTAGCGGAGAATATACGCCTCTATGCTGGAATTTATGGAATGAGCCGGAAAGATATTAAGGCAAGAACATCACGGCTACTTGAGCAATTAGACATGAAGGAATATCAAAAAACTCTAATTGCTGATATTCCTTTGGGATGGCGACAGAAATTGGCATTTTCGGTGGCAATTTTTCATCAGCCCAAAATTGTTTTTCTCGATGAGCCCACCGGTGGCGTTGATCCCATCACTAGAAGGCAGTTCTGGGACCTGATTTATGACGCATCGGAACAAGGCATTACCGTGCTGGTTACCACGCACTATATGGACGAAGCAGAATACTGCCAGCGCGTAAGCATCATGGTAGATGGTAGAATAGCGGCGCTGGGAACTCCTGCTGAATTAAAATCGGAATATAAATCGTCCTCAATGGAAGATGTTTTCATTCGAATTGCACGTCCCAACTGGAATAATAGCCATTAATCTCAAGTTTTCATTTAAGATTTTGAAGTCGTCATAAATTCTCCAATAAAAACATTTAACAGCGTTCTTACACAACTAGTTTACAGTGCTCTAAAAAACATTTTACCAAAAATGTACTCCGCGGACGAATACAACAATTGCTCAAACACTGCAAAACAACTACCTATGAAATACTTCATTGCATTCATCAAGAAAGAGTTTCAGCATATTTTCAGGGACAGGAGAACCTTATTGATATTATTTGGGATGCCCATCACCCAGGTCTTATTATTTGGCTATGTAATTAAGAACGAGATAAAGGACGCATCCATCGCTATTCACGATAAATCACACGACTACCAGACCCAAGCCATTAGTAATAAACTGGTTTCGTCGGGATATTTTATGCTATCAGAACAAATCTCGAACCAAGACGATTACGAAAGGCTTTTTCGATCGGGAAAAGTGAAAGAAATCGTTGTCTTTGAACCAAATTTTGCACAAAAGACAGGTAGAGGAGAGGTTGCCAAGATTAACATAATAATGGATGCCACAGAACCAAATTCAGCAACCATGCTCTCGTCCTATACATCTGCAATAGTCGAAAGCTATACTTCAAGTAACTTGCTTGAGTCTGAAAGAAAGAATATGGGAGTGAAGCCCCATATTCGAATGCTATACAATTCGGAACTTAAGGACGTTTTTATGTTTGTCCCCGGCATAATGGCCCTTATTCTATTATTGGTATCGGCAATGATGACCTCCCTTTCTATTGTAAGGGAGAAGGAGATGGGGACTATGGAAATCCTTTTGGTTTCGCCCCTCAAGCCATTTCACATAGTAGTTGGAAAGGTTGCCCCCTACATGATTCTCTCCATTTTAAACGCCGTGGCCATACTTCTAATTGGAACCTTAGTATTTGGACTTCCAATTCGAGGCGGGCTGGTCCTAATCCTCTTCGAATCAATTATCTATATCTTAGTGGCCCTTTCCCTAGGTATCCTCATCTCTACTCTAGTGAAAAGTCAAATGGTGGCCATGTTTATTTCTATGTTTGCCCTAATGCTTCCCACTACTTTACTTTCAGGGTTTATTTTCCCCATCGAGAATATGCCGAAAATCCTTCAATACCTCACCCTGATTATGCCACCACGGTGGTTCATCGTAATCATTAAAGCTGTAATGCTCAAGGGTGCCGGATTGCTTTCAGTTTGGAAAGAAACATTGATCCTTGTGGGAATGATTGCAACACTGCTATCAATTAGTATTTTAACATTTAAGAAACGACTAAACTAACTACTGCAATGAGACCCATCCTATTTTTGCTTCAGAAAGAATTCACGCAGATTTTTAGAGATAAAACGCTCCTGAGAATGATGATAGGACTCCCTGTAATCCAACTAATTGTATTGGTAAATGCAACAACATTTGATCTAAAAAACACCAATTTAGCCATAATAGACCTTGACAAAACGCCAATATCCACTCTGTTGGTCTCCAATTTTTCTGATTCCCCATTTTTCACACCAGTTTTGGCAACTGAATCGGAAAAAGAAGCCTACTATGCCGTGGAAGTAGGAAAAGCAGATGCAATACTGACCATTCCCAAAGGGTTTGAAAAAAATTTCAATACAGGTAAGTCTGCTGATGTAATGGTTGAAATAAATTCTATAAATGCTTCTGCTGCTGGACTAACAAGTAGCTATTCTAATGCCATAATCGGTAACTTTAATAAGCGTAATCTGAATTCTGGTCATAAGCTAGAAATGCCAATAAAAACGGAGGTTTCTTACTGGTATAATCCGGAACTCAACTACAAACTATTTATGTTACCCGGAATTTTGGCAATTCTGGTCACCATTATGGGAATGTTTATGGCAGCAATAAATATGGTAAAAGAGAAGGAATTAGGCACTATTGAACAGCTAAATGTAACGCCACTCAAAAAATACCAGTTTATAATATCAAAACTATTTCCATTTTGGCTAATTGCACTTTTCGAACTTTCTATTGGCTTAATGATAGGATATCTCCTCTATGGAATTAGAGTAGAAGGAAGTTTAGCTGTATTATATACGTTTTCGGCAGTTTACCTTGTAGCAGTACTCGGGTTTGGATTGCTTATTGCATCCCTTTCCAATACCCAACAGCAGGTAATGTTTATCTCATTTTTTTTCTTGTTGATTTTCCTCCTAATGAGCGGGATATTCACTTCCGTCGAAAGCATGCCTTTATGGGCTCAAAGGTTTAACGTTATTAATCCAATGGCTTACTTCATGAGGGTAATCAGAATGGTATTTCTCAAAGGTTCAGACTTTTATGATATACGTCGCGAATTAATTGCTATGACAATTTTTGCAATTGGAAGCATTACAATAGCAGTAAAAACATTCAAAAAGACAGTTGCATAAAACCAGCCCACATCCTCAAAAATGCGATTAATCATATTTATTGGAAAAATGTAGCGTAATCATTGGATTGTTGGGGGCGAAATAATTATATTAGCCTCAAATTGACTAACTACTGCAATGTCGCTGTTCACCCATATAAAACAACCATTTTCCGTTACCAAGGCGATTGCTTTGGCGGCATTTTTATCCATATCTGTCCTTGCATTTGGTCAAAATGGAATTCTGGCTATTGGGGGTAGAGCTCTAACCAAGAACTCCAAGGCAAAAGGCATTACGGTTACGCTTATCAAAAATGGCCAAAAACTCAATAAAGATGAGATTACCGGAAACTTTGCCATCGACCTTGATTTTGGCGGTGAGTATCTCGTAAAATTTGAAAAAGAGGGGTTTGTCTCAAAAACCATCGCCATTGATACACGTATTCCTTCGGGGAGTAATGCAAAATCTGAACTTATTGAGTTTGACGTTGAACTCTACAAAAAAACAGAAGGTGTAGATATAGAAGTATTTAACAATCCGGTTGGCAAAATAAAGTATATCGCCGATGCCCAGTCTTTTGGCTATGATACCGATTACTCCATGACTGTAAAACAGAAAATGGTCGACAAAGAGCAAGAATTGTTAAAGGCTGAGGTAAAAAAGATACAAGACGAGGAACAAAAAATCAAAGATGCGGAGAAAAAGGCAGCGGAGGATCTTTTAAAACAGCAGCAAGTTGCCACGCAGCAAAAAGCTGCCGAGAAGGAACGCCTTATTACAGAAGCAAAGCAACTTGAGATAGCAAAACAAAAGGCTCAGGCTGAAGAAATAAGAAAAGCACTGGAAGAGAAGCAAAAAGTTGCTGAGTTGAAGGCAAAAGAGATTGCACGTGCAGCAGCCGTAAAAGACTCCATTCGTAGAGATGAGGTGGTAAAAGCAAAAATACTAGCAGATCAACAGGCAAAAGATTTGGCTGCAAAACAATTAGAAGAGGCCAAGAAAAAGGCAGAAGAGAAAGCACTATTAGCTGCAGCAATTAAGGCTAAGGAGGAATTACAGAAAAAGGTAACTGCCGATTCCCTGCAAAAAGTGGAATTACAAAAACAACAAGCCATTGCCTTAGCGAAGATCAAAGAGCAGGAGCACCAGAAATACGTTGCAGATTCTCTCAAACGATCACAGGAAGAAGCAAAACGACTTGCTGATCTTAAGTTTAAGGAAGAATCACGCCTGAAAGCAACACAGGACTCTATTCGAGTTGCCCAACTGCAGGCTACTAAGTTGGCAGCTGATAAAAAAGCCAAGGAAGAAGCAGACCGAATAGCTAAGGAGACAGTAAAAAAAGCGGAAGAACAGGCAAAGCTGACCGCTGAGATTAAGGCCAAGGAAGAGTTACGAAAAAAGAGTACTGCCGACTCACTGCAAAAAGTGGAAATACTAAAGCAAAAAGCAATAGCAATAGCTAAAGCAGAAGATGAAGCATACCAAAAAAAGGTAACTGATTCACTCAAACAATCACAGCAAGAGGCAAAACGGCTTGCGGATCTTAAGTTATTGGAAGAAACACGCCTGAAAACCGCACAGGACTCTATTCGAATTGCCGAACAGCAGGCTATAAAGATGGCGGCCGATAAAAAAACGAAGGAAGAGGCAGCGAAAATAGCAGCGGAGACACAAAAGAAAGCAGAAGAACAGGCAAGGTTGGCCGCGGAGCTTAAAGCAAGAGAAGAGTTAAAATCCAAGTCTATTGCTGACTCCTTGCAGAAATTGGATGCGGAGAAACAAAAATTAATGGCATTGGCAAAAATCAAGGAAGACGAAAAACAAAAGGCCACCTCCGATTCACTTAAAAAAGCCAATGATGCTGCAAGACAGCTGGCTGATGCAAATGCAAAAGAGCAAGCAAACAAAATTGCTGAGGCAACCCTTAAGCAGGCAGAAGAACAGGCAAAACTAATGGCTGAAGCTAAATCCAAGGAGGAAGCAAAAAAGCGCAACACTATTGACTCCCTTCAAAAGGCCGATGCCGAAAAGCAAAAAATGCTTTCTGAAATAAAAATCAAAGAAGAGGCAATACAGAGCGCACTGGCTGACTCATTGCAAACAGCAAGTGCAGAAAAAGAGCGTATTGCTGCGGCCGAACGTGCAGCCGAAAAAGCACGAAATCTCGAAAAAAATAAACGCGATGCACAGGAACGTAAACTAAAAGAGTTAATCGCGAATAACCAAACTAATCAGTTGAACGAAGCAAGAGAGCAAATTAGCGAATTGGAAAAAATTAATATTGCTAAAATATACGCCCAAGAACGAACCGAAGAGTTTGTAGAGAGACCGCGCGTCAAGATAACTCGGGTTATCTATAACCAAAAGGGCGTTATCACAGTTTACGTTAAAGCCCAACATGCTTTTGGCGAAACCTATTACTTTGTGGATAACCAATCAATATCTGAAACATTCTACTTCTTACAAACTGCAAAGTAAAATAAACATTCTCAAGCATCTAACAATATGATGATTATATTGTTCGTAAATGTGAATTGAACATATATCTTACAACCAACATCGACCATACATCAGAACTGAATTATGACAACTTTTGATTGCTCGCGAATGCTTTGCCCGAGGCCTCTTATTGAGGCAAAGAAAGCATACAACCAAGCTCCGTTTGGTGAACAACTTTGTTTTATTGTTGACAATAAAACTGCGGCAAACAATCTAAATACCTACTTTTCGGGAAATGGAGTTCAGTCAACAACCATCACTGAGCATAATAAGCATGTAATTACCGTAACCAAAAGTGAGTCAACTAACGACACAATTATTACCTCAAATCCTGCAGAATTCTGCGTTATAGAAACACCAACAGCTAAGATTGGAAGTATGGTTGTGGCAATTTCCAGCAATAAAATGGGAGAGGGGGATGCCGAACTTGGCACCATCCTAATGAAAGGTTTTTTTGCGGCATTATCTGAGTATGAAACGATGCCATCGGAAGTAATCTTCTACAATTCAGGCGTTTTACTACTAGTAAGCGATTCAGGAATAATCACATACCTTGAGAAAATGAAATTAATGGGGGTGAGAATCACTGCTTGCGGCACCTGTACCGATTTTTATGGGATTAAAGATATAGCCATTGGAACCATATCCAACATGTTTAGCATCCTTTCGTCTCTAAGTTCTGCATCTAAAGTAATCAAACCTTAATGGATAGTTACCTTCGGTATTTTGATAATTCAGCCACTAGTTTTCCTAAACCTCCCGAAGTAAAAGAATACATTTGCAATTACTTGGCCTCTGGAGGCACTTATGGCAGAGGAGCATACCCTCGTATCATTGAGGCAACCAGTATGGTTGAAGAGGCAAGAGAAAAAATTTGCAATATTCTAAGCGCCCAGAAACCTGAGAATGTAGTTTTTACTTCCGGCTCAACTGAAGCAATTAATACAATCCTCTATGGACTTCATTTAATCGACAAAGTAATACTTGTCTCCCCGTTGGAGCACAATGCAGTTATGCGTCCCATACAAGCCTTGTCGCTCAAGCAAAATACCAAATATCTAGTTCTGGAGCATTATAGCGATGGGACCATCAACGTTGAACGGATAAAATCACAACTAAGCCAAAATGTAGCCTTGGTTGTTGTTAACCATCAAAGCAATGTAAACGGGGTTATTCAACCTATAGAGGCCATAAAACGGGAAATAGGAATTATTCCCATTTTAGTAGATGCCTCCCAATCAATGGGAACGGTTTCAATTAATGTTGACAAAGATAATCTTGATTTCGTAGCATTTACAGGACATAAAGGGCTAATGGGTCCAACTGGCACGGGAGGATTCTATCTAGCCAATCCAGCCCTAATTTCACCACTATTGTATGGTGGAACGGGCAGCAACTCCGATAGCTTTGAACTTCCAGAAGCAATGCCTGATAAGTTCCAAGCTGGCACACCCAACCTTCTTGGATTATCGGGCTTACTCGGTGCTTTAAATGCGCGTGTCGAAAGAAGGCACACCAAAGAGGATTACCTATCTTTGCTTCAATCGGTGCGAAACATCAAAAACATTGATTGTTTCTCCGGGAATAATCCTGACCAGATAGGAGAAGTCTTCTCCTTTCGAATTGTTAACGAAAATCCAGGCATTACCGCCCATAAGCTCTATTCTGAATTTGGCATAGAAACAAGATCTGGACTTCATTGCGCACCTCTTGCACATAAGACTCTGGGAAGTTTTCCAACTGGTCTGGTAAGAATCTCATTATCACCCTACCACACAACTAACGACTTAGGATTTCTCCTTCTGGCATTAAAGCATCTTGCCAAATGAACTATTTCTATGGAAATTATTCTATTAAATAATGTTAGGACCGTTATTATTGCAGAAAAACACCTTGTTAAAGGCGGTTTTTCCTGCAATATACGACCCGTACCAACACATATAACCTCTGAGTGCGGAATGTGCATTGAAATAAAAGAAACAGAGAAAAACCAGGTAATAGAACTCCTTGCTTTAGGCAAATTCGAGTTTACTATACATCACATAATCTAATTGCAATGGAAATAGATCTTTTGAAGTTTACGGAAAACGGTGGTTGCTCTGCAAAATTACCGGCAGCCGAACTCGAAAAAGTGCTCAGCCACTTTCCAAAGATTAACAATAAAAATCTTCTTGTTGATATTGATACACAAGATGATGCCGCAGTTTACAAAATCAATGAAGATCAGGCAATAATCTTTACTACCGATTTCTTTCCCCCTTTGTGTAGCGATCCCTTTGAATTCGGTCAAATTGCTGCAGCAAACTCATTAAGCGATGTGTATGCCATGGGGGGCACTCCGTTGCTTGCCCTGAACATTGCAATGTTTCCGAGTAATTCACCACTCACTGTCTATGCAAAAATTCTGGAAGGTGGGCTGAGTATGGTCAATGATGCTTCTGCCATGCTTGTTGGAGGACATACCATTGATGATCCAATTCCCAAATATGGACTTGCAGTAATAGGACTAGTGCACCCAAACAGAGTAGTTGCCAACTCTGGGTTAAATCCCGGAGACCTACTTATCTTAACTAAGCCAATAGGTAGCGGAATAATTCTGGCAGGTCATCGAATTGGTCTTTCTGATCCGAACTCCTACTTAAAGGCTATCGAGAATATGAAGATTCTTAATAAGAATGGATTAAAAGCTATTGATGCCACAAGCGTTAGGGGCGGAACGGACATTACGGGATTTGGTCTACTGGGTCATGCCCTTAAAATGGCAAGAGCCAGCAACGTTACCATAAGAATTAATGCCCATAAAGTTCCACTACTTCCACAATCACTTGCTTTGGCCGAAGATGGATGCATTCCTGGTGCTGCATTTACAAACCTGAAATACGTTGAAGAGGAAACTTATTTTTCACCAGGAGTAGAATTTTCATATCGCGCTATCCTCGCCGACGCGCAAACTTCAGGTGGATTATTGCTTGGAATAAAGCCCGAAATGGCGTCAACCGCCCTAAAATTACTAAAAATGGAAGGAGCCGTTGAGTCTGAAATAATTGGTACGGTTGAGAACTATAACAAAAAACGAATTATAATAGAGTAATAATCTATGGTGCTAGAGGAGGGGCAAGTCGCTAATTATTTGGTTATTGCAATAAAACAAATTGAGGAAGATGGAGATACCTTTTTCATTCTTCAACATCCCAACGGGGGGAAGTTTTTATTACCACACCAACCATACAAGGATTACAATATCATTGTAGGTAACGAAATTACTTGTAGAATAGATAAAATTAACTGTTCTGGAAAAATTTTCCTTGAACCAATACATCCAATTTACAAGGAAAGTCAAGAATATGATTTTAGAGTCATTTCGTCGGCCCCTGTTACATTACCAACTGGTGAGTTGGTAGAGACCGTAATTGTTGCGGATTGCTTTGGAAATAAAATCGAAGTATTTACAACTGAGATAGACTTGTCGATCAAATTATTAAAATGTAAAATAGATTACATTCTGAAAGGAAAATTACACCTATCAACGGTTGAAAACAAGCCTAAATCAATTAAGACTCTGGAGGAAGGCTCCTACTACAAATTTAAGATTATCGCTGAAATTGGACTAGAAAACCGCCCGTATTTCGTGGTTGAAGCACCCGATAGAACAAAGCATTTCATCAATAGTCGCCCCTATAAAAAATATGGATTGAAAGTAGGAGTAACGTTTGTTGGCGTGGTGAGTAAGTTAAGCAAGAAAGGATTATTCCTTATTGAGCCAAACCACCCAGTATATATGATTGGAAGTGTTTATCTATTTAAATTAGTGGAGGTCGTCTCTTACACAAGGGAAGAAGATTTTAAACAAATCTCAAGGGTTCTTGTAATCGATACCTTCAATGAAAAAACCGCTGTAGAATGGCCGATAAATAAAAGCTATCCAGAATTGGATAGCCATATTGAATGCAGAGTTATCGGATTAAGAAAAGGAAAAGTAGTATTAGAACAAGTAAGAGTGGATTAACTTAACCCACTTTAATCGTCATAATCATCACTCGGAGTTTCCTCTGCGGGATCATCATCACTGCCTTCGTCCGGAACAGAGTCATCATGATCCTCAAAATAATCCTTTTCGTCGTCCTCTTTAATCTTAGTATCAATTTTCACATCTACCTTCACCAGGTAACTAGCATCCTCGTTATCTAGCGTAAAATAGTAGAAAAAATCCCCATTAGGCTTCTCAAACTTCTTTATATAGTCCCAATATCCCAAAGGATACTTCGCTTTTACAAGTTCGAGTAATTCTGTAGGAAGACTCTTGACGTTTGTGATTACTCGTTTTTTTTCCTTCTTTTCCATATATCGTAAACCTTCTAATTTTCTGCAATTATACGCTAAAAAATGAAATAGCAGGATATAATGAACATCAAAAATAAAAAATAATTCTAATTCCCTTCGTGCAAGCGTTGCTAATCGTTTACGTTCTACAAATATCTATTGTAGATCTAAAATATTCACAAATAATTGTCCTATAATTAATATTATGTTAAGTTAAACAAAGTAAAAGAGCGGGCACCAAAGCCCGCTCTCATTATTTCTACTTAGCCTTCATAGCATCATACTTATCCTTAAATTCGGTATACTTCTTCATCATCTCCTCGCTATCGTTCCGGAAACGGAAATATAGATTCTTCAAGGTTTCAACAACCACAAGTTCTTCAGGCTTCAACTGAAAAGATTTTTCGATATAAGGTAATGCTAACTTGAAAGAAACATCTGCGTCAGCCATTAACTTATCATAACCTTTTGTGTCGTTTATATCTAACTTGCTTGCAGTTCCTACTGTGGCAGCACCTTGGTTATAATACAAAACGCCTAGATTGAAATACGCATCAAAATATTCTGGCGACATTTCTATTGCTTTTTTATAGCTGACAATAGCTTTATCAAGATCAGGAAGTTTCTCGTAAAGTGCTGCCTCAGCAAAATACAAAGAAGGATTTTGTTGGTCACTCTCAATAGCTTTATCAAGGTAGCCGATTACCTTAATTGGATTCTCATTCTTTACAATATAGTAATTTATAAGAGCTAGCATAAGCATCTTATTTGTAGGATATTGAGAAAACCCAGCCTCAATAGTGCTTCCTGCCTTTACTGTATCATTAGCCTGCATATAACTAGTAAACAAATAGTAGTAGAGATCTCCATCCTGATCAAAGTTAATGTCTTTGGCCATGCTGAGATACTTAATGGCTTCGTCATTTTTTCCGGCCAACTGTGCCGTTAATCCTGCATAATAAATAATTATAGAATCAACCATATTTATTGTAGGATGTTTTGAACACATGTAAGATCCCTCAAATGCGGCAAAAGCACCAGCATAATCGGTAGCAATATAATTATTCATTGCCGAAGTATTATACTTTTGCTTAAGTGACTCGAAACCTACTTTTACTTTTTTGGTGCTTTTTTTGTCCACATCTAATACAAAAGCTTTATCATATGACTCGTAAGCCTTTGCGTAAGGATTTTCAACAAAATAGTTGGTCTCCTTCCAAAAAGCAACCTTTCCCTGCTGAATATACAACGTAAAATACGGGTATACTGCAGTTTCGTAAGTCTGTTCATTTACTAATGCTTGATCACTAGCAGTAGGCTTTCCCAAAAGAAGCGATGCTTCAGTTTGAGTCATGCCAGCACGAAGATTTGAACAATGAACATCGATAACCTCGCTAAACACATCACCTCTGGTAATCCAAGTCTTTGGTTGTGCTTGTTTCTTAGGGTTTTCGATATCCTTATCACTCTTTGCTAGTTTACCTTTAATTTGCTCTGCATCGGTATTACCTCCAACTTGAGCTAGTGCAACTTGAGCGGACAAACCAACTGTCGCTGCTAAAAAAAGTAATTTTTTCATTATAATCACGGATTGGGTTAGTAAAAAATTTATTTCACAAAACTAGTAATTATTTCTATTCTTCGACAGGTGTTTCTGGCGTAGATTCCTCATTAGCTATAAGTTCAGGAATTTCATCATCCTCACCCTTTTCAACTAATGCTACGGCAGCAATTTCATCCTGTTTGCGTAAGTTTATCAGCTTAACACCTTGAGTTGCTCTTCCGGTTACTCGTATGTCGCAAACATGCAAACGAATGGTGATTCCTGACTTTGTAATTATCATAAGATCATGATTATCAGTAACACCCTTAATTGCAATAAGATCACCCGTTTTATCAGTGATGCTAAGGGTTTTTACTCCCTTGCCTCCCCTATTAATTATTCGGTAATCTTCAAGGCTTGAACGCTTTCCAAAGCCCTTTTCCGACACAACCAGTATATCCTGCATATCGACATCGGTACAGACCATACCCACAACCTCATTCGTTGCCGAGATGGAAATACCCTTAACTCCAGATCCAGTTCTACCAATTGCACGAGCTTGGTCTTCAGGAAATCTAACTGCCTTTCCTTCTCTTGCAGCAAGAAGAATATCTGACTTACCGTTAGTTAATTTAGCCTCAATTAGTTGATCGCCTTCCTTGATGGTAATTGCATTAACTCCAGTTTGTCTTGGTCGAGAGTAAGCTTCCAATAACGTCTTCTTTATTATTCCTTTTTTTGTACAGAGAATAATATAGTTATTGGTAATATACTCCTGATCAGTAAGCTTCTTGAGATTAATATATGCTTTAACCTTATCGTCAGGCTCAATATTTATAATGTTTTGAATAGCTCTGCCCTTCGTTGATTTTGCACCTTCGGGAATATCATAAACCTTAAGCCAATAGCAGCGCCCCTTCTCGGTAAAGAACAGCATGGTGTTGTGCATGGATGCCACAAAAATATGCTCAATAAAGTCAGCATCCCTAGTGGCCGATCCTTTGGTTCCAACCCCACCCCTATTTTGTGTCTTAAACTCTGTAAGCGGTGTACGTTTTATGTATCCTAGATGCGAAATGGTAATAACAGCATCATCGTCGGCATAAAAGTCCTCAGGATTAAATTCTTCGGCAGTATGAACGATATCCGTTCTACGTGGATCATTATACTTATCCTTAACCTCAAGCAACTCATCCTTAATGATTTTCATTTGCAATACCACGTCGGACAAAATCAACTTGAAATACTCTATTCGTTTCATCAACTCGTCAAACTCTTCTTTCAGTTTGTCGCGCTCAAGACCAGTTAGGCTTCGCAACCTCATTTCAATGATTGCCCTAGACTGTAAGTCGGATAGATTAAACTTCGACATCAGCCCTTCTCTTGCAATGTCAGGAGTGGCAGAGGAACGAATCAAGGCGATAATTTCATCAATATGGTCAAGTGCAATAAGCAACCCTTCAAGAATATGAGCCCTTTTTGCTGCTTGGTCCAAATCAAACCTAGTTCGACGAATAATAACGTCATGTCGGTGAGCAACAAAACATGAAATTAAATCCTTCAGGTTCAATTGCTTAGGCCGTCCGTCAACAAGTGCTATATTATTAATAGGAAAGGTCGATTGCAGTTGTGTATACTTATAAAGATTATTAAGCACCACATTTGCAACAGCTTCACGCTTGAGAATAATCACAATGCGCATCCCTGTTCTATCGGATTCATCATTGATGTAAGAGATACCTTCCAATTTCTTTTCATTGATCAAATCGGCAATTTTCTTGATCATCTCTGCCTTATTGACCATGTAGGGAATCTCGGTAATTATAATCTTTGCTCTACCGCTGTCGGTAAACTCAAGTTCCGATTTAGCCCTAACAACAATTCGTCCTCTCCCAGTTTCAAATGCTTCCTTAATTCCTTGGTATCCATAAATGGTTCCACCAGTCGGAAAATCAGGGCCTTTAATATACTTAAGAAGTTCCTCTATTGTTATTTCATTGTTGTCGATGTAAGCGCCAATTGCATCAATTACCTCCCCAAGGTTGTGCGGGGCCATATTTGTTGCCATACCCACTGCAATACCCGATGCACCATTTACGAGCAAAACGGGAATCCTAGTGGGGAGAACGGTTGGCTCTTCGAGGGTATCGTCAAAGTTTAACTTGAAATCGACAGTTTGCTTATCGATATCAGCAAGCGTTTCTTCTGCAATTTTCTTGAACCTGGCCTCAGTATAACGCATCGCAGCAGGGCTATCGCCATCCACTGAACCAAAGTTACCCTGACCATCTACCAACGGATATCGTAACGACCACGGTTGGGCCATTCTAACCATTGCATCATATACTGAGGTGTCTCCGTGAGGGTGATACTTACCAAGAACCTCTCCAACAATACGCGCAGATTTTTTGTAGGGCTTAGTGGCCATCACTCCCAGTTCAGACATACCAAACAGTACTCTTCTGTGAACCGGTTTAAGTCCATCCCTTACATCAGGCAGCGCGCGAGATACAATTACCGACATCGAATAATCGATATAGGCAGATTTCATCTCTTCCTCAATGTTTATCTTTACAATTCTTTCTCCTTCAGCCATAATCTGATGGTTTCTCTTTTCATTTTAGCGTGCTAAAATACTTATTTTTTATGGATATAGCGACACTTAATCACCCTAATTTATTAACATTTTTTACCTTAGTGTTCAATAGTTGGAAAGGCACGATACAAAAACGGTTCTTTTCAAAATTCTATCACATTTTTCATAAACATCCCATCACATTTTGGGTTTATTGTATTACTTTAGTAGAAATTTTCAACAATCGGAGTATAATATGGACTCTAATTTTTCAAAAAGAATTAAGGATATTTTAAGTTATAGCAAAGAAGAAGCTATCCGACTTGGAAATCCGTCAATTGGTACAGAGCATCTATTTCTTGGCATTTTGCGTGAGGGAGAAGGAATGGCAGTGGATATACTCAAGTCATTGGGTGCCGATTTGCCTAACCTAAAGCAGCAAGTCGAGGATAGAGTTAGAACCGATGCAATCGTGGATTTATCGGAACTAGATAATCTTAACCTGTATAAATCTGCAGAAAGAGCCCTAAAGTTAGTTTTTCTGGAGGCACGCTCGCTTAAAAGTGAAACTATCACATCAGCTCATCTCCTACTGGCCATACTTAAGGATGAAGGAAGCCTTGTTGCTCAAGTTCTTGGTGATTCAAATATTGATTACTATGCCATTCGCAATAAAATGGAAGGAAGTCAAGTGCAATCCCGTGCCGATTACTCCGACGATGACGATGAAAAAGAACAGTTTGGTATACCCAAAAGCAATCCACAGCCTGGTTCGCGGCCAAACTCGGATACGCCGGTCCTCGATAATTTCGGAATAGATCTTACCAAAGCAGCTGAAGAGAATCGGCTTGATCCAATTATTGGACGTGAAAAGGAGATTGAACGAATTGCGCAAATCCTTAGTCGGAGAAAGAAGAACAATCCAATATTAATAGGTGAACCCGGCGTTGGTAAATCAGCAATTGCCGAAGGTTTAGCTCTTCGGATTACGAAGAAAAAAGTATCGCGGGTGCTTTTCAATAAGCGTGTGGTTGCGTTAGACTTAGCCGCAATTGTTGCCGGAACAAAGTATCGCGGGCAGTTTGAGGAGCGGATGAAGGCAATCCTCAATGAACTCGCCAAGACCAATAACGTTATTCTATTTATTGATGAGATACACACAATTGTTGGAGCAGGAGGTGCAACAGGATCGTTGGATGCAGCAAATATGCTTAAACCAGCACTTGCTCGTGGCGAAATTCAGTGTATTGGAGCCACAACACTCGATGAATACCGAGAACACATCGAAAAAGATGGAGCCCTAGAACGTCGTTTTCAGAAGGTTATGGTTGAACCAACCTCGCCGGAGGAAACATACGAAATACTCAACAACATTAAGGAGCGATATGAGGATCACCACAACGTCATATATACACCTGATGCTATTGATGCCTGCGTTAAGCTCACCCAGCGATACATATCAGATAGACATCTCCCAGATAAAGCAATTGACGCCTTAGATGAAGCTGGTTCACGAGTGCATATTGCCAATATAAAAGTTCCTGAAAGGGTTCTTCTTCTTGAGAAGCAAATTGAGGAGACTCGAAATGAAAAACTAAAAGCAGTTAAAAATCAGAACTTCGAAATGGCTGCGTCCTTTAGAGATAGAGAGCGGCAGTTTACTGAACTACTCGATCAGGAGCAAAAAAAGTGGGAGAAAGATCTAACTCAAAACAGAGAAACCGTTGATGCTGAAAAGGTTGCTGAAGTAGTTGCCATGATGACCGGTGTACCTGTTCAACGAATTGCACAGGCCGAAGGCGAACGACTACTAAAAATGGCCGACGAGCTTAAAACAAAGGTAATTGGGCAAGACAATGCCATTGATAAAATCGTTAAGTCTATTCAACGCAACCGGGCAGGGCTTAAAGATCCGCTAAAACCCATAGGAACGTTTGTTTTCTTAGGACCTACCGGCGTTGGAAAGACACAACTGGCTAAGGTATTAGCGAAATACTTGTTCGATACTACCGATAATCTAATTCGGGTTGATATGAGCGAATATATGGAGAAATTTTCTGTATCGCGCTTAGTCGGAGCCCCTCCCGGATACATTGGTTATGAGGAAGGTGGACAGCTTACAGAAAAAGTGAGAAGAAAACCATACTCCGTTGTTCTCCTTGATGAAATAGAGAAAGCACATCCCGACGTTTTTCATATTCTTTTGCAGGTTCTGGACGAAGGTATTCTTACAGATAGTTTAGGCAGAAAGGTTGACTTTAAAAATACCATCGTAATAATGACCTCCAATATTGGTAGTCGCGATTTAAAGGAATTTGGCCAAAGTGTTGGATTTTCGACACAAGCCAAGGATCAGGGAACTGGAGAATACTCTAAAAGCCTAGTTCAAAAAGCGTTGAAGAGAACCTTCGCTCCCGAATTTCTGAATCGTATCGATGATATCATTATGTTCAACCAGCTTGAGCGCAAAGAGTTACATAAGATTATTGATCTTGAACTTAAAGGTCTAATTGATCGTGTTGCAGGTTTAGGCTTCGTTATAAAGATTAGCCTAGCAGCGAAGGATTTTATCGTGGAAAAAGGCTACGATGTGCAATTTGGAGCAAGACCTCTAAAGCGTGCAATCCAAAAGTATTTGGAAGATCCATTGGCCGAAGTTATTATAAAGGGATCCATTGCTCAAGGCACAGTAATCTCAGTTGGTTTCACAAAAGGCAAGGAAGATTTAAATATAAAAGTTGCCAAAAATGGAGTTGCCGATAGCGATGATCAAAATGACTAAATAGGATAGAAAAAGGCGGTTTTCAGAAACCGCCTTTTTTTTGATAACTAGAGAATAACATCTCCTATTAAATCATAATCGATTGAATCCATAATCTTTACGTTATAGAACTCACCACAAATCAAACTAAAATCACCTTTTTTAACCATTACCTCACCATCCACTTCCGGTGAATCATGCTCGGTCCGGCCAATATAGAAATCAGCTTCTTCTTGGTCAATAATCACTCGAATTACTGACCCTATTTTTTGGCGATTAAGTTCCTCTGCAATGTTTTGCTGCAATTTCATTATTTCCCCTGCTCTACGAAGCTTCTCTTCCAACGGAATAGTGTCTTGAAAACTTTTTGCACCATAAGTTCCCTCCTCTTCTGAGTAAGGAAAAACGCCGAGACGGTCAAATTTCACTTTAGTCACAAAACGACATAACTCGTCAAACTCATCGATCCCCTCACCCGGATGACCAACCAGAAGTGTGGTTCTAAGCGCTAAATTTGGAATACCCTTTCGCAATTTTTCGATAAGCGTATAGGTCTCTTCCATAGAAATTCCACGTCTCATATTTAGCAGCACTGTATCGCTAATATGTTGAAAGGGAATATCCAAATAATTACAAATCTTAGGGTTATTTGCAATAGTTTCAATTAACTCTTCTGGAAACTGAGATGGGAATGCATAGTGAAGCCGTATCCATTCAATTCCATCAATCGATGAGAGTTCGGTGAGCAATTCAGAAATTCTTCTTTTGCCGTAAATATCTTGTCCGTAGTATGTCGAATCCTGGGCAATAACAATCAACTCTCTCACCCCCTTTTTTGCCAATAGTTGGGCCTCTACCACCAAATCTTCCATGCGACGGGAAACATGCTTCCCTCGAATCAGGGGAATGGCGCAGTAAGAACAGCCCCATGAACAGCCCTCAGATATTTTAAGGTAGGCATAATGATCTGGTGTTGTTAATTCCCGCTCATTTAGCAGTTGCTGCCTATACTCGGCACCGATTACCTTTACTACCGTTTTCAGTTCGTTTACACCAAAGAAACCGTCAATCTCGGGCATCTCTGCTGAGAGTTCCTCTCTGTAGCGCTGGGAAAGGCAACCAAAAACAAAAATTTTATCGATTTGACCACTTTTCTTTGCCTCAGCAAACTTCAGGATCATTTCAATTGATTCTTCCTTGGCATCGCCAATAAAACCACAGGTATTTATAAGAACAATATTCGATTTAGAAAGATCATCAGAATTATGAACAACCGAAAAACCAGAACTAGTAAGCTGGCGCATAACCTGCTCTGAATCAACAATATTTTTAGAACACCCTAGTGTAACTACATTTACAGTTTTACTCTTACTTCCCATAACAAAGATGCTATACTAGATTAAAAACAGTATGGGTTTAAACGCAATTGCGTAAACCCATTACCAAGATGATATTTGCAAAACAAGTGGTTTACTTGAAAAGTGTATCGACAAAAGCCTTTCTATCAAATAACTGCAAATCATCAATTCCTTCACCAAGTCCAATATACCTTACCGGAATCTTGAATTGGTCTGAGATACCAATTACTACTCCACCTTTTGCGGTTCCGTCGAGTTTTGTAATGGCTAATGCCGTAACCTCCGTGGCTAAGGTGAATTGTTTGGCCTGTTCAAAAGCATTCTGCCCAGTAGATCCATCAAGAACGAGCAAAACCTCATGAGGCGCAGTTGGGATCACTTTCTTCATCACGGTTTTGATCTTGGTAAGCTCGTTCATCAAGGCAATCTTATTGTGGAGTCGCCCTGCGGTATCAATAATAACGATATCCGCATTTTTTGTCTTTGCAGAAGCCAAGGTATCAAAAGCAACCGAGGCGGGATCAGAGCCCATTTGCTGCTTCACAATTTCCACATTCGCTCTTTCGGCCCAGACAACAAGTTGGTCCACAGCAGCAGCCCTAAAGGTATCTCCGGCACCAATTATGACCTTTTTTCCAGCCTTGGCAAACATGTTTGCGAGTTTCCCTATGGTTGTAGTTTTTCCCACTCCATTTACCCCAACAACCATAATAACATAAGGCTCACCAAGCGAATTCGCTTCCGTATAGTCATTATTCGCATGGCTCTCCTCAAGTAAGAAGGATATCTCCTCACGCAGGATACCGTTGAGTTCAGCAGTATTAAGGTATTTCTCTTTTGCTACTCTATCTTGGATCCGACCAATAATTTTTAGCGTGGTCTCCACCCCTACATCAGAGGTAACCAACATCTCCTCTAGGTCATCGAGCACATCGTCATCAACCTTAGACCGACCAGCAACAACACGAGAAAGTTTCAGAAGAACACTCTCCTTCGTTTTTTCGAGTCCTTTGTCTAATGACTCCGATTTTCCCGAGAAAATATCAAAAAAACCCATGATAACTCAATTAGGAATATGATTATAACAAAAAAGCTTCCTTAACAGAAGCTTTCTTTGTTTTAAAACAAAACGTTTTATTTCTTGCTGAAGAAGTCTTTCACTTCAGCATTTAGGATCATTTCTTCTTTAAAAACGTAGGCGTCAGTCTTCTCAGACTTTACCAGTTTAAGGCATTTGGTATAGTTTTTACCAGCGCCTTTTTGCAACGATGCTACTACTTTCTTTGCCATGGCTCAAACTTATTTAATTTCCCTGTGGAGAGTTACTTTTTTAAGAATTGAGTTATATTTCTTACGCTCAATTCTATCAGGAGTATTCTTTTTGTTCTTAGTGGTAATGTACCTCGAAGTCCCGGGCATTCCACTTTCCTTATGTTCGGTGCATTCTAATATGACCTGAACGCGATTACCTTTCTTTGCCATTGCTAAATGCCTTTTTTACAGTTTCTTAGTATTCGCAAATTAAACCGATGCTTTGAGCTCTTTTAATAGCTTCTTTCAACCCAAGCTTGTTGATAGTTCTCATTCCGGCAGCCGAAACTTTAAGAACTACCCAGCGGTTTTCCTCCTCAAGGAAGAATTTCTTCTTCTGGAGATTAGGATTAAACATCCTCTTAGTCTTAACATTTGAGTGAGAAACATTGTTTCCAACTCTAGGTATCCTACCTGTGATCTGACAAATCTTTGACATTGTTCAGTATTTTAGCCTTACTTTATTTTCCAAAACAGAGCGCAAATTAAGGCATTTTATTCCAGTCCATCAAATATTACCAAAGATATTTTGCCTCAATTTACTTTTTTTTCAATAGTTCGAGTCGGAGAATGTTTAGGGCACGAGAAGATGCACGAATAATATTTCGTTCACGATTATCTCCAAAACGATGCCTTTCAGCAACAACTCCCTCAGGACCAGCTATAGCAATCCAAATAGTGCCAACTGGCTTTTCGTCGGTTCCACCTCCCGGCCCAGCAATTCCGGAGATAGCAATGGCATAATCGGTATTAAAAAGCAATCTACAACCTTTAGCCATTTCCGACACCACTTCCCCGCTTACCGCTCCGTAGGTCTCAATTGTACCAGAATCTACTCCAATCAACTTTACCTTAGCTGTGTTAGAATAGGCAATAACACCGCCCATAAAATACCTGCTGCTACCTTCAACCGAAGTAACCATATGAGCAATATTCCCACCCGTACAACTTTCTGCAACCGACAATGTTAATTTATTGTTTGACAATATATTACCAACAACTACCTCTATCGGTTCATCAACTAATGAAAAAATATTATCAGGTATGATTTGCTGCAACTTAGTAATTTGATGCTGAATCTCAGATTCTAGCAATTCGCTACTATTTCCTCGGGCAGAAAGACGTAATTTCAGGGATGTTGGACTAGGAAGGTAAGCCAATTTAATATGAACTGGCAGGTTATCTTCCCATTCCGTAAGCATTTCTGCAAGGGTAGATTCCGGTAAGCCTATAGTCATTACCGTACGATGCACGACCACAACGTCATTTAATTGTAGCATCAATAACGGCATTACCTGCTCCTTCATGAGATGCTTCATCTCGAAAGGAACACCAGGCAATGAAAAGAATCGTCTTGCTCCTCTCTCAAAAAGCAATCCTGACGCTGTTCCAATCTTATTTGGAAGAACGATTGCTCCTGTCGGTACTAAAGCCTGATTTCGATTTAAATCGTTCATAACGACCCCACGTGCAGAGAGCAAAGACTCAACATGATTTAGAACCTCATTATTCAGTTCTAACGGCATTCCAAAGAAATCGGAAAGTGTTTTGATTGTTAAATCATCTTTGGTTGGACCTAATCCTCCAGTCATTATTATGACATCAGCCGCTTGTTCTGCATTAACTAGCGCCGCCTTTATATGGTAAGGATCATCCGAAACCGCAGTAATCTGGCGTACAATAATCCCCACAGAGCTAAGTTGTGACGCAATGTAGTTTGAATTGGTATCTACGGTTTGACCTATTAAGATCTCATCACCAATTGTAATTATTTCTGCAACCATAGTAGATAAAAAAAGAGCGGCTAATGCCACTCAATTACTAAAGAGCCTCTCATGGGATTTGAACCCACGACCTGCTGTTTACGAAACAGCTGCTCTACCGCTGAGCTAAAGAGGCATAAATCGTGCGCAAAAGTAACTCTTTTTATTACTTTTCAAAGAAGTTAGGGTCCTTTACTTAAAGGATTCTAATAATTTCTGTGACTTCAACCTCAGTTGAATAATTTCGCGGTATTTAGACACTTCTGAAGTGCTAGGAATTAATGAATCGGCTACATCGAGCCAACTTATTGCGAGCATTAAGTCGTTCTGGACTTCGCTGGCAACAGCCAGATTATATGCCGCTTGCCATTTGAGTTTAGGAGTTTTACTTCCACCTACCTGCCAACTCCATATCTTAACGGCATTTTCCCAATCGCCAATCTTAGCATAATTCTTGGCTTGAACCCACTTGGCATCAACTCCGACAAAAATGCTCCTATATACCGTATTCCAAAAAGGGGCGAAAGCTTTTGCACTAGTAGTTCCACATTCCGATCCGACCCATGAGGCAACTTCATTTAAGTTTGGAAGGCTATTTATAGCAAGTTGTTTAGATCCACCGCTTCCATCCCAATTATAAACTTGTTTAAAAAAATATTCCCCAACAACTTGCTTCGATTCGGTTGAGTATGCACGCCACGCTCCTACTGCATCCACCTCAAGAATGGAGGCATAACCACCTGCAGATGAAGGGAACGCTGTAATTTCAGGACTAAGCGAGAAGTAATCCAACGAAAGAATCACCTCTCCCTTTGTTTTTTGGACTACCTTAAATAATTCACTTTCTGAGAGAACGAAATTCTTATCAGCTCGACTATCATCGACTTGTAATTGAGTTATAACCACATTCGTTTGAGGATACAATGAATTTTGCTTTATAGACGAGGTAATTGCAGAAGCAGCAAAGTCTGAGGCAAGGCTATCGATATCATTCCTATTTCCAAGAATTTTCGGCAAGCGATTACTTGGCGAGTAATTGTAGTTTACAGTAATGGGGTTAGTGGGATTTAAATAGTAAGACATAGGGGGCTCTAATGTCTCAATAGAAATATAGGTTTGATAGCTGCAGCCACTTAATATGGATGCTAATCCCAGTAGTATTATAATGCGATTACGTATCATAAGTGCTATTTTTTATGTTCTAAAAAATACAACTTTCATGCCAAAAAAATAGAGCCACCCAAGGGATGGCTCTACCTATTATAATACGATGTTTAGTTAATCTTGCATGCCGCCGCAAACAGGAATAACTTGTCCTGTAACGTAACTAGACAATTCCGATCCAAGGAAAACGCAAACATTAGCAACATCTTCAGGAGTTCCTCCTCTCCTCAAAGGAATCTTACTAACCCACTCATTTCGAACATCTTCTGGCAATTTATGAGTCATTTCAGTTATGATAAAGCCAGGAGCAATTGCATTACAACGTATATTTCTGGAGCCTAATTCTTTGGCGATTGACTTTGTAAAGCCAATAATACCTGCTTTGGAAGCAGAATAGTTTGCTTGACCGGCATTCCCAGATAAACCAACGACCGAACTCATATTGATAATCGATCCATTTTTTTTCTTCAGCATGATGCCCTGCACAGCCTTAGTTAGGTTGAATACAGACTTAAGATTCACATTTATTACCAAATCCCATTGCTCTTCAGTCATTCGAAGCAGTAATGTGTCTCTAGTAATACCTGCATTATTTACAAGTATCTCTATTGAGCCAAATTCCTTAACCACACCATCCACTAGCTTTTGGGAATCTTCAAACTTAGAAGCATCGGATACGAAACCCTTAACTTTTACTCCAAAGGCTCGTAATTCCTTTTCCGTGTTTTGAAAGTTTTCATCTTCTACAAGGTCGGTGAAGGCAATATTAGCACCTTGTTCTGCAAATTTCAGTGAAATTGCTTTTCCAATTCCTCTTGCACCGCCCGTAATTAGGGCAGTTTTACCATTAAGTAGTTTCATGGTTATTACAAATTAGTTTTTACAAACCTAGTTAAAATCCACAAATTGGTAAAATGTATGTGCAAATGACTACAATAATATGTTCTTTTCTCAGCCAAAATCTCTGCAATGATCCTTTTTTTTGCTTATTTTGGTGGCTGAAACAATCAACAAACCAATCCAATGAGAATCAAGCTAAAAATTAGAACAAAGCTTTTGCTCTC
Source organism: Williamwhitmania taraxaci (assembly GCF_900096565.1). Taxonomy (NCBI): domain Bacteria; kingdom Pseudomonadati; phylum Bacteroidota; class Bacteroidia; order Bacteroidales; family Williamwhitmaniaceae; genus Williamwhitmania; species Williamwhitmania taraxaci. The sequence goes on along the minus strand of NZ_FMYP01000011.1, from coordinate 43,345 downwards.
TATTCTCACGGTTACTGCAATCGTATATACCGCCTCCATGGGGTACATGAGCGCCAAGTTACAAAACCTTGCCCTCAAGGATGCGAAGGAAATTGCGGATGCCTATGCTCGTGAAAATGCAAATCTGACTAAGGCTAACCTCAATGTCGATATGAACATGACCCGAGGCCTAGCGCATTCCCTTTCCAAAATCAAAGACATCCCCAAGAACCAGCAGGTTGAAAGCATTAAGCGTGCCCTCGAAGGAGTAGCGGTTGAAAATCCAGAATTTCTCTCGGTATGGGTTAACTTTGAGATTAGCACCTTTGATTCCACTTATAAAAAGGATTATGGACGCCAACGCTATACCTTCTGGTGGGAAAATAATGCACTTCGGTATAAGGAAGAAATATTAAATTTGGATGGAGATAATGTAACTGGAGCTTACTTCTTAATGAAGCAATCTAAAGAGGAAACAGTTCTTAATCCCTATTGGTTTACCTATTTAGAAGGAGGAAAACCTATCTTAGAATCCTCTGTTTGTGTGCCACTGATTGAAAATAATAGATTTTTGGGAGTTTTTGGATTGGATCTCTCCCTTGAACGATTCCAGCCAATTGTAGAAAGCATAAAACCTTTTGAAAACAGCTTCGCTTACTTAGTATCGAACGATGGAGCAATTGTAGCGCATCCAAACCGAGAATTAGTTGGAAAGAAGATCAAGGAAGTAATGCCTTTACTGGATAGCCTGAATAATATCTCAGAACAGATTAAAACAGGAAAAGCCTTCAACTATTCAACCCTCGATTCCTCACTTGCCTCGACTGTTTATGTCTCCTATGCACCAATATTTATTGGGAAATCGAAAACACCATGGTCTATCGCTATAGTTGCACCCCTGAAAGTTCTTGTTAAAGAGGCAGATATCGCTTTTCGAAATAGCCTAATGATTGGAGTGTTTGGATTCCTTCTCTTGATGGGAGTTTTGTGGGTATTGGCCTATAACATTACCCATCCCCTTGTAAGGACCATAAGCGTAATCAGAAGTTTAGCAAAAGGGGAATTTGATACAAACAACCTACTAGAAGCCAATACCGGTGATGAGATTGAGGATATAAGCACATCTGTAAACACCTTAATACAGGGTCTAGGGAAAACTACAGAGTTTGCAAAGGAGATTGGCGTGGGAAATCTTGAGGTCAACTACCAAAGTTTGGGTAGAAACGATATGCTTGGTAAGGCACTACTAGAGATGCAGAAGAGTTTAGTCCATTCAAAAAACCAAGAAGAAGTGAGGCGGCAGGAAGATGAAAAGCATAGTTGGGCCACAAGAGGGCTCGCAATGTTCGCCGAAATCCTTCGACAAAATAACAACAACCTAGAGGAATTATCCTATCAAGTAATATCCAACCTAGTTAAGTATAGCAACTGCAATTTGGGTGGCTTATTTCTAAAGAATGAAGATAACGCCTCCGATAAGTACTTAGAACTAAAATCTTGCTACGCATACGATAAGCGAAAGTTTTTAGAAAAGCGAGTTGAAATAAGTGAAGGCCTTGTAGGACGTTGTGCCCAAGAGTCGGAAACAATTTACTTAACGGAAATACCAGAGGGTTACATAACTATTGCTTCTGGATTGGGAGAGAAATCACCAACCTGCCTCCTTTTAGTGCCTCTAACGTTGAATGATGATGTCTTTGGTGTAATTGAAATAGCCTCACTGGAGATAATAGAAGATTACGTTGTTGAGTTTATTGAAAAAATTGGTGAAACTATTGCAGCCACCCTTTCGAATGTTAAGATAAACATTAGAACAGTGGAACTGCTCGAGGCCTCACGGCAACAATCGGAGGAGCTGGCGTCTCAAGAAGAGGAGATGCGACAAAACATGGAAGAGTTACAAGCAACCCAGGAGGAAGCTGCAAGAAAAACAGGTGAAATGGAGTCGCTAATCAATGCGCTCAATGCATCCAGTTACGTAGTTGAATATAGCCTCGATGGCAGAATAACTAGCGTAAATGACGCCTTTGTTGCCGTGCTCAATAAACCCAGAGAAGCTGTCATTGGAGAGCATCACTCGGCTAATATTGTTCTTGATGCAAAACAGAAAAAAGAATACGACAAATTCTGGAATGATTTACGCCGAGGGGTTATAAAGAAGGAAACTACAAAGCTGAAAGTTAACAATGAAACGTATACCTTTTTGGAGACCTACACTCCAATATATGATGAGAATCGAAAGATCTACAAAATACTTAAGATAGCTCATAACATAACGGATTTTACTCATAAATAAAAGAGAGGGTGTCGTTGACACCCTCTCTTTTTTCATATTCAATTGTTATGCCATTCTGTCTTACTGCAAAGATCAAGAATTATAACTATCTAAAATTTATACCAATACCCGCATTAACCGTTGAGTATTTGGACAAGGTATAATCAATATGGAAGGCAATAATTGCAAGTTTTATACGAATCCCTGCATTAGCAGAAACTCCATTATTCTTAAAGGAAAGGCTAAATGGATCAGTCCAATTTTGATTTCCAGATACCACAACATTCCCGCCTTGTTGCTCCAATCCTACCGGGAAATTACCTTTTAAATCCATTGTAGTTTTGGTGATATTATATCCCAAGCCAGCATAAACTGTAAGAACAGGTATCGATTTTGAAATAATTAATCGAGTGGCAATAGCCGAAGATTTAATATTAAGCATTTGATCATTGTAGTAGGATGCACTTGGTGCCGAAGCCTCTGGCTTATATGATATATCTATATCCGAATTAAAGCTTGTATACCCAACCATGGCCGAAAGGCTAAATGGAAGCAGGCTTATGCCCGGTATAAGCTCTTTAAATTCGTTTTTAATACCAATACCCCACAAGCTCACGTTGCCAACATCGGGAATATCAGTTTTAGGAACAAAGCGCCCCACAATTTCGGTATGAAAAGGTAGTCCAACACCAGCTTGGAGTATGGGAACCGGTATTGCGCTTAAATTCCCACCACTAGGTAAGGTAAACTGAACACTCTGGTTAACAGGAACTCCTCCAACATCAACCGTTCCATTATACTTCACTTTGGGTCCACTTCCACCACCCGATACAGTTGGAGAAGAGGAATTCTGACCAGTTACAAGAGAAACATTATTTAGTCCTAAACTATTTACGTCAAAACTCTTATCCGATGAAGGAACAATAACAGTATTAAGAGAGAATGTAAGGTCAAAACCACCCAATTTATGAGGCTTGCCGCTATTATACCAACTACCACTCAACCCCCATCCCAATCCCTTGCCAAACGGCCTTAAATAAGCTTCAGATAGCTTGGTTGCATCCTGTTGGCTCACTCTTAAAAAAGCAGTAACATCCTGTTGGGCTACCAAGCTCATTGGTGTATAGGCGATCAAGCCAATCAGCCCTAATCGAAGTAAGAAGGTTTTCTTTTTCATAGCAGGTTTGTTTAAAATTTGCTGAAATGTATTAATTTCTTCTGAATTAACAGTAACCCTTATAATATGGTTCGTAAGAAATCGGAGAATATACTATTTTTACACAAAAAAAATGGATAACCAAACTCCGTTAGCCGAAAGGCTAAGGCCAACAAAGATTGAGGATTACCTCGGCCAAGCGCATCTTGTGGGTAAAGGTGCCATTCTTCGCCGAGCAATTGAATCGGGAAACCTTCCCTCATTCTTGCTTTGGGGGCCTCCAGGTGTTGGTAAAACTACGTTGGCAAAATTAGTAGCCCACGAGCTGAACCGCAATATTTTTGTCCTAAATGCTATTAATTCTGGAGTAAAAGAGGTAAGAGAGGTCTTCGAGAAAGCAAAAAAACTGCAATTTTTCAACTCAGCACCACCAATTCTATTTATCGATGAAATCCATCGTTTTAATAAAGCCCAACAAGATTCCCTATTAAGTGCAGTTGAACAAGGAATTGTTACTCTAATTGGAGCCACCACAGAGAATCCATCGTTTGAGGTAATATCGCCACTATTATCACGATGTCAGGTATTTATACTCAAGTCGCTGGAAGATGCGGACATGCTCAAATTGCTCGAAAGAGCGCTTACCACAGACCTTTTCCTTAAGCAAAAGACAGTTATTATTGAAGAAACCGATGCAATACTTCGATTTGCAGGAGGCGATGCACGAAAACTCCTGAATATCCTTGAAATTGTTGTTGGAGCTTCCGAGGAAGAGACCATAATCGTGTCCAACCTTATCGTAACTAGTCGCCTTCAAGAGAATATTGCTCTTTATGATAAGAATGGCGAGCAACATTACGATATTGCCAGTGCACTAATCAAATCTATTCGCGGCAGCGATCCTCAGGCAGCCGTATACTGGTTGGCACGAATGATTGAAGGCGGAGAAGATCCAAAATTCATTGCACGAAGGCTCATAATATCGGCTTCAGAAGATATTGGATTAGCGAATCCTAACGCGCTTCTTCTGGCAACTAATGGATTTCAGGCTGTTAATGTAATTGGAATGCCCGAATCTCGAATTATTCTTTCGGAAGTTGCAATTTATCTTGCCACTAGCCCGAAGAGCAACTCCAGCTACATAGCTATAGATGCTGCGCTTCAAAAAGTTGGTGAAACTGGAAATTTACCTGTGCCACTCCACTTAAGAAACGCTCCAACAAAGTTAATGAAAGATATTGGCTACGGTAAAGAATACCAATACGCACATAGTTTTGATGGCAATTTTGCTGATCAAGAGTATCTTCCAGAGAAGATATCTCGAACGGTATTCTACAACCCTGGGAATAATAGCAAGGAAAAAGAGTTACTACTGAAGCAGAATAGCCTGTGGAAGGGAAAGTATTCATTTTAGTTTTCTTAATTTTGTAAAAAAAAAACGATATGCTTTACGACTTACCAAACTTACGAAATACCGACAGTGGTAACTTTTTCCTTTTAGCTGGGCCGTGTGTAGTTGAAACAGAAGAGATAACCTACAATACTGCACTCAGGATAAAGGAGATAACCGACAAATTAAAAATACCGTTTGTTTTCAAGGCGTCCTATCGGAAGGCCAACCGCTCCAAGTTGGATTCATTCCAAGGAATTGGGGATATGGAGGCGCTAAAGCTACTTGGACGCATAAAAAAGGAGTTAAATGTGCCTATCGTCACCGATATTCACAACCCCGATGAAGCAGCAATGGCTGCGGAATATGCGGATATTCTTCAAATTCCGGCATTTCTTTGTCGCCAAACTGACCTACTTGAAGCTGCAGGAAGAACTGGGAAAATTGTGAATATTAAGAAAGGCCAATTCCTTAGTCCTGAAGGAATGAAATTTGCTGCTCAAAAGGTATTTGAAACGGGAAATAATCGCGTAATGCTAACCGATAGAGGAACCACCTTTGGCTACCAAGACCTTATTATTGACTACCGAGGAATCCCTGAAATGCAAAAAACCGGATTGCCCGTAATATTGGATATTACACATTCACTACAACAGCCAAACCAAGCTGGAGGAATAACCGGAGGTCGGCCTGATTTAATTGATACTGTTGCACGAGCCGGAATTGCGGTTGGAGTAGATGGTCTCTTCTTAGAAACGCATCCGAATCCAGCAATTGCCATGTCGGACGGTGCAAATATGTTACATCTGGATAAACTGGAATGGCTTCTTACCCGCTTAGTTAAGCTAAGAAAGGCTGTAAACAATCTTTAGGCTTTAGAAAGAAACCGATCAATCTTGTTGAGTAAGGCTTCCTGATTGATCGGTTTTGCAATATAATCATTGCATCCCACCTCAAGGTATTGAAGATTATCGTTTGGCAGGGCATAATCCGTGTGAATGATTATAGGGAGTTCAGACTTAGACTTATGCTTCCTAATTTCCTGTATAGTTTCACCCCCATCAACATTGTACATTTGATTATCCATTAATACAATGTTCGGCGCATCTCCATTGAGGCACATGCTTATTGTCTCCGCATCATTCTTTGCCCAAATTAAGGTAGCCTCAGTATCTTTAAGCAGGTTCTCGAGATGTTGATAGTTCGATTCCTTTTCCTCCACCACAAGAATAACCATATTGGCCCAAGAGAAGGCCCTTTGAGTAGTGTGAAAAAATGAAATATCTTCTTTTATTTCAACACTTTCATAGGGTAAAGTAAAGTAGAATATAGATCCTTGCTCTGGTGTGGATTCAAACCATATTTTTCCGTTCAAACCATTGATTATCTGCTTGGAGATATAAAGCCCTAGACCAGTCCCACCATATTTCCGGGTTGATCCTTGTTCTACTTGACGAAATCGCTCAAAAACAATACACTGTTTTTCCTCAGGAATGCCAATACCGGTATCCTTAACAAAGAAAAGTAATTCATGGTCACTACTATTGGTAAAACCAAATTCGATAATCCCTTTATGAGTAAACTTAAGCGCATTCCCAATCAGGTTGGAGAAAACTTGGCGTAATCGAACACAATCGGTGTTAATAATATTAACCTGGTCGTCAGCTAAATTATAGAATCTCAAAATCAGATCATCCTTATCTTGCTTGTATTTTATCTCATTAAACTGGGTAAAAAGATCAAAAAGCATCTCGTCGAGGTTACAAGGTGATCGATTAAAGGAAATCACACCAGCATCCATTCGGGAAATATCCACAATATTATCGAGCAATTGAACAAGCTGTTCGCCACTATCTACAACAATTCCAACATATTGTTCGCGCTTATCGGGAGTTAATTCATCCCTAAGCAGTTGTGTAAAACCAATGATTCCATTCATTGGAGTGCGTAACTCATGCGACATATTTGCCAAAAAATTCGATTTCAACAAATTAGCTTCATCGACCTTAGCACGAGCATCTCCAAGCTTTCGTATTAACCCTTTTTTTTCGAGCATTAACTCTTGAATGCGAGCCTCTTTTGATTGGTTATCGTCAAAGAATTGCGCCATAAGGCTCTTCTGCCAAAGAACAGTTTTTCTTGACTTAATTACAACCAAAATGAGTATTATCAGTAGGATCAATAGGACTACAATAATGCTTGTAATTATTACAAACAAATTTGCCTCCATATCAATACTATTAATAATACTCATCCTGTTGCTTTTGTAAAAACAGGCTACACTCAAACGACGTATGGAACGCGTTTAACAGCCATATATCAACTAAAAATATAGAGATACACTTGCCAAAACTTGAGAGTTACGACTATCGAATGATCTGGTTTGACCACCAATTTTAACTCCATCGCCAAGTTTGCTAAGGCTTCCTTCATACCGAAGATCAACACCTAACTTCCATAAATCCAACCCTACTCCAACTTGGTAACCAAAAGTGGCCTTATTGAACTGCTCTTCATACCCGGTATACTCCTTAAGAACAGCTTTATCGGCAATAATGATGGAGGCAACTGGGCCTACGCCAACCCGAGCAGGGCCAAACTTCCAACCCACTAACACAGGAATATCAATTCGGCTAAATTTTTGCTTTTTAATAGTTTCAGTATTAGCTGTAATGTTCTTAATCTTAACATCGCCGCCAGTTGAAGAAAAGTAGAGCTCGGGTTGGACGAACAGACCGAGAAGTTGCACTCTACTTACAAAACCGAAGTGCATACCTACGAGTGCGTCACCTGATTTTATTTCATAATCATTGGTGCCATTATTAAGAGTCTTAGTATCAAACTTAATTCTGGAGGAACTAACCCCTGCTTTAATTCCAAACTTAAATAGCTGGGCATTAGCCACAGAAATCATAAACACTAATGCGCAAATCGATAAGAATAAACGTTTCATAATATTTCGAATTTGGTTGTAATGCAAAATACAACATTAGTTTATATTTTCCTATCGCAACAATAAAAGCGATAAGAATAATCAAGCAGACGATTCTAAAAAGATTTCTTGAAAATGGCTAATACATTGTCATATAAAGTAAAGTATAAAGTTGACCATACAAAATGGCTGCAACCTGTTTTGATGAACGGAAATCAATGGCTGCATCAATACTACCAACTATTGCAATTAGTATGCAATATTTTGACAAAAAAATAGTCGCTCCCAAGGGAGCGACTATCAAATAAAAAGGTTATCAACTAAAATTTAAGCATTTTACCATACAGATCATTCCACGCCTTAAATACGTCACCAAATAATTCCAGAGCAGGAACCTTCTCACCACTGGTATAGTAGAAAATAGCAACTACAGTTCCATTAACACTCTCGTATTTTATGTCACCAATCTTTGCTCCATCCACCTTATAAACACCCATTTTAATATTCTGATTCATACTTGCTGATCCGTCGCCAGAATTGGCACTATAGGAAACTTCATACACAAATTTAATATTTACAATACGAAGGGTTGACTTCATAACAACTGTAGCTGCATTATTGCTTGTTGATGAAGTAACATCATAATCACCAGCCAACACAATTTCCCCATTCTTTTTCACTGAATAGGAAGCTTTCACTGAAAGTTTTGAATCAGAACCACTAATGTTCATTGAGTTGTTGTGTTCGTAGCTAACTTTAGGTGTGGTTAGTGAAGTGTAAACAGTCTTACTATTATAGTTGAGAGAGGAAAAAGAATTGCCACCTGATGCAGAAAGCGAAATATTATATACCTCACTACCGCTCAGCGTAATATTAGCTGCAAACTCACCACCATCTGATTCTGACGTAAAACTACTCTTGGTAATAGTGTATACAGCATTATTGGTTGCGCTATTACTTGGATATGGGAACTTTAGCACTATTTTATCGGATGGCGTTGTTGATGTTTTTTTGAATTCTTTAGTGTTTCCATTCCATTCCCATGTGCCTACATAATCCTTAAACACGAATGTATCGTCGTACTCACCAATACTTCTTTTTAGCGAAGAGATATCGCTACTTTTAACCTGCTCCACGTTGGAATAGAAAGCGTTAATCTGGCTACGCGACATTTCTCCACCAGGCAGTTCGAAAGGCAAATTAAGACCGTCAAAACTCTCTAAAACTTTAACGCCCTCATTGTTATCCATTGCCTTCATTTCGGTAGCATAGTTGGCTTTTAAAGTGACAACTTCAGCTTTCGCTTGCTCTTTTGTAAGAGGAGCAGGATCTTCATCTTTTGAACAGGAAGAAAATGCGGCGAGAGCCACTAACATTGTCAAAAACATCCTTGTTTTCATATTCTGTAGAATTTATTTTACTATACAAACATAAACGATTTTTCGGAGAAAAAACCAAAATGATCGCTATATATATAGTTCGATTAGTTGGCATGAGAATTTGTAACTGAGTAAAGCCTGGCTAGTTTGCTTTTAACCTGTACAGGTATTCCAAAATAGGCCTATTTTCGGGATGCAACAGTGCTCGAATATTATCTTCGTTGATAGTACCCTTAAAGTGAACCAAATACAGATAGGATTCGCTCTGATTAACCACCATCAAATCAGTAATTTCGCCAATTTTAACGATCCAGACATCAACGGTTTCCTTCTCGGATCTGAATTGACCCAAAAGAGTCAAATCCTGCTTTCTTAATCGGCGATTTATTATTTTAAAAAGGTCCAATCCTTTATCCGCTTTGCCATGATTAGGCGAAATAACAATTACCTCCATTGAAGTTAGATCATCCATCAATGCTTTAAGTTCAGAACCACCTGGCAAGGTCTCATCGATAAAAACAGAGGCCATCGATGGGGCAATGGAGAAGTGTTCATTTGAAAAATCCTTTCGTAGATGACTAATCAGGCTCTCAAGACTAGGTTCCTTTTTCGAACATGAACCAAGAATGCCGACAAGAAAAATCAAACAAAAAGACCTATAGAGCGTTGCCATCTGAAAAAAGACTATTTATCATAGTGTAGATATCAAGGGGTAATCTTCCTGGCTTTCCAGTAATTTTGTGAACACACACGAGGGTAGTCTCCCCAGTAGTAAATAGTTTACCTATCAAATTAATAATCCGATAGGAGAATACAACCTTTACGGGTGAAAAGTTTGTAATGGTTGTTTCAACAATCAGCAAATCATCGTAATGAGTTGGATTAATGTATTTTACCTTCAATTCGTTAAGAGGCATAATAATTCCCATCTTTTCCATCTCGCCATACGGATAGCCAATCTGGCGAAAAAGTTCAGTTCGGCCCATTTCGAAGTAGAGAGGGTAAACGGAATGATGTACAATCCCCATTTGATCGGTTTCGCCATACCTTACTCGGAATTCAGTCCTATTAGCTAGCATGGGGTCTATTATTTAAAAGGAGAATTGGGCTCCTTGGCCATATGGTTATAAACAATTCGATCTAACAAACGAGGAAGAAACTTTTTCAGGATAAGGGTTGCCTTCCCCTCAAAAGTCATTACAAGCTGTCTCTTTCGAGCGATGACACCATTTGCTATGCGGTGGGCAACCTCTTCGGAGGTCATCATATTAGTCTCCTCTCTAGGCGATTCTCCTTGGTTGGTTCCATCGGCAGTAAGAGCGCTCTTTCGCACATTAGATGCGGTAAAACCTGGTGCAACAACCATTACATGGAGCCCTTGGTGCAAATTCTCAATTCGAATAGTCTCCAAAAAGCCCTGCATAGCGAATTTAGAGGCGCTATATCCTGTCCGAGCAGGAAGACCATGAATTCCGGCAACTGAAGATACACCAACAATGCTTCCCTTCGCTTTAAGCAAATAGGCATAAAAATATTTTGTGCAGTAAACGGTTCCCCAGAAATTTACATCCATTAGTTTGTGCAACACGCTTAAATCAACATCGCTAAAAAGCGCACGCATTGAAATCCCTGCGTTATTAATGAGCACATCAACTTTCCCAAAAGCGGTGTAAACGTCCAAGGCAAACTGCTTACAATCTGATTCATTGCTTACATCAACCATAGAAACGAAGCAAGAGATACCATTCGATTCCAAATCGGTTTGAATACGTTTAAGTTCTTCAATACTTCGAGCTCCTAACGCAACCTTAGCACCTCTCCTCCCAAATTCATAGGCACAAGCCATTCCTATTCCCGAGGAAGCTCCTGTTATCACCACAACTTTTCCCAAATAATCCATACCGTTTCTCATTTTCATTCCCAATAAAGTAGAAAGCAGCCATAATTATGGGCTCACCAAAAATATCAAGCAATAGTAGTAATAACAAAGATTAGCGCCAAACCATTCAAAGGAAATATTTTGTTACAACAATAGGGTCAATAGGACCATCCAGATTATTATCGAATTGTAGCGATAATTCTTTTTGAAGGGAGATATGAAAAGAGGAGCTATATTTTCCACAAAATTCATTACCAGACAGGACTTTTTCAAGAGATAAATGGTTTAGGCAAAAAAAATCACTTTTTAGTAAACTGAATCTCAACAAAATAAATAAAATACCAATAAATATTAGGTTATAGACTTGCAGAATAGAAATATTTTTCCGTATCTTTGCATCGCCAAAAAGGAAAAACAGTAATGATTTCGTAGCTCAGTTGGTAGAGCACATCCCTTTTAAGGATGGGGTCCTGGGTCCGAACCCCAGCGAGATCACAAAAAAAGAGACAATCAATTGATTGTCTCTTTTTTTGTTATTACTCCCAATTTTAGACACCAAAAATCAGATATAGTAGAAGGATCTGGAAATAGGTATTTTTGGAGTGGATGTAAACTGACTACGAATACTAGATGATGTATTAGTTTTCAAAAGGAATCGTAATTAGTGAATATTTCAATTTTAGTTCCAGAAAAGAAAAAAGTTCTTGGCAGGTCTCTTTCATATCCTCATCATCGGCCTCATATTGCCACTCCACTTCCACTGGGATCTCATTCAATGCAAGCAGATTCAGCTTTTGCAAGAACATTGCAACATATTTAAGTGAAGCAGAATTAAGATACCGAAAAAAGAAATGAACCCGAAAAACACCATTGGGGAATACACTATCCCCTTGGCTCATTTCATCAATCCATTCAAATACCGGGAAAAATACATCTTTTACATTTTCGGGATGACATACACCTTTGATTGCGAGAACTCCACACTTTGGATCGTAAATAATACTGGGTGTATTTTTTGTGGCAGGAATGTTTAAGTCTTTCATCGGAAAAAATCTAAAGAGTAGAACTATTGGATACCCTACGGAAAATGAATGGGATATTAATTACCTCACTGAACTCTATGCCGGCATCCTCAATCTCAATATCGTTCTCCGGATATCGCCAGAGAACGGTTATTTTCTTTTCTTGTTTTTGTATCTCCTTTAGTTGACTGAGCATAACAAGGAGCATTTTGGAAGATGCAGTATTAAAATACTCTAAGGAAAATTCAAACAGCGTTTCATTATTAGGATCTTGTACATATTGCTGAATCCAATCAATCACCGGAATGTAAAAACTTTTTACATCTTCAGGAAACGATTTACCAACAATTCTAAAAACGCCAGAATCCCTATCTAATTCGATTTTAGGGGTGGAACCTGACTCTTCAATAAATATCGCCCTCATCACTCCTTCTATCTAATTGATATTAAGTTTAATATAAAATTAGGCCATTGCTTGTTGGTGACTAACAAATTCAAAGGGAACCCCGATCATATCGGAATAATCTTGGCCAGCATCATACATATCTTCATCATCTTCATGATAATGCCACTCAATTACTACCTTACTTCCAGCTTCGTGCAAGGTTTTTATACGTTCGAATACTTCAAGGAGCATTTTGGACGAGGCGGTGTTAAAATAATCCATTTTCATTTTTAAAATGGTTTGCGGATTTGTGGCCGTTGAGTATTCGTCAAACCAAGCCAAAATTGGACCATAAAACTCTTTCGCATCTTCAGGTAATGACTTGCCTGTGAACTCGAATCGGCCTACCTCTTTATCTAAAACAACACCAGGAGTTTCACCTGTTCCTTGAACAACATATGGACTCATATCTTAAATATTATGTTTCTATTCTTGGGAAATATAACGAACGAATGTAAATATAAAGTTGGGTATAACAACACCACTGGTAAAAATAGGGATTAAAATCAAATTGTGAAAGGTATTTTAGCAAATCACCCCTTGCAAATGATTATTTGTAAGGGGTGATATGCTTAAACGAATACTTTACAATATTAAATCTCACGTTTTAAATGATCAACCCACTGTTCGATCCTCGGAAGGTTTAGTTTGATTTGATTTTCAAAATCGAGTATTAGTCCGCAAAACTGTTCGTTGCCCATATCGGCCTTAGAGGATTCAAAGGAGTAGCCCTCCGTGGACGTAAAACCTATAACCTCGGCACCTGCAGATTTTATTATCTCAGCCATGATGCCCACGGCATCGCCAAAATTTTCGCCATAATCTTTTTGGTTTCCATTGCCAAAGACTGCCACCTTTTTGCCCTTAAAATCAATATCCTCGAGCATTGGAATTAACTCATCCCAATAGCTTGGTAACTCTCCATCGAACCAAGTTGGAACCCCAAATATTAATTTATCGTATGCTAGAAAATCTTTTTCCCATGCATGATCAACATCAACAGCCACCGCCTTATCCTTGCCGAATTTTTCAACAATTATATCGGCAATCTTAGCGGTTTTGATGGAACGAAAGCTATAAAAAACACCTATTTTTTTCATCCTTTATCGTTTAATATTTACTCAGTTCTTTTAATGCTGCTATAATCTTTTCGGTATTGGGTAAGATGGCCGCTTCGAGAATCCGATTAAAACCGACCGGAGTATAAGTGGAACCAATCCGCTTAACGGGGGCATCCAGAAACTCGAATGCTTCATCTGAAATAACAGAGGCTAACTCTCCTCCAAATCCGCCGAACACCTTGTCTTCATGAACAACAAGAACTTTATTCGTTTTTTTAATCGAGGTTAGGATAGTCTCCTTATCGAGTGGAATGAGTGAGCGTATATCGATAACCTCGATGGAAATACCCATTTCTTTTTCGAGAATTTCAGCAGCTTCAATGCACATATGGGTGGTATTCCCATAGGTAACAATTGAGATATCTGTCCCCAATCGCCTTACCCTTGCCTTGCCAAAAGGAACTTCGAATCCTTCAGGAATAGGCGTTGCCGCTTTTGGCGCATTGTATAGTGCCTTTGGTTCGAGAAACAAAGTTAAACCCTTACTGCGCATTGCTGAGCGCAATAAACCGGCAGCATCATCGGCAAAAGAGGGATAGACAATTCGCACGCCTGGAATAGAAGCCAATGCACCTTCGATATTTTGAGAGTGATAAAGTCCGCCTCCAATGTAACCACCTGATGCCAAGCGAATGGTAACGTTAGGTGAAAATTTTCCATTGGACCTCCAATAGTCGTGTGAAGATTCGACATATTGCTCCATGGCAGGCCAGAAATAATCGGCGAACTCTGCTCCTTCTACAACAATCCGTATTTTTTCGTTAAAACGGGACATCCCATTGGCAGTACCCATTATGTAATCCTCTGCAATTGGAGCATTAAAAACGCGTTCGCGACCAAACTCCTGTTGCATCCCTTTGGATACATTAAAGATACCCCCCTTCTCTTTATTAGCCATATCTTGGCCCCATATAAAAGTGTCGGGATTGTGACGAAACTCTTCTTTAAGCGTTTGGTTTATCGCCTCGATTAACTTAATTGGCTCCCCTTGCTCCTGATGTAAACCATTCGGGAATTTTTCAGAAATGTACGCGTCGGGCATCACAAAGTTAAAAATTGATGCAGGGGCGGGATCTGGAGCAGCCATTGCTTTCTTATGGGCTTCCTTAACCTCTGCCTTAACTTGCTCTTCAATGACAGCAAGCTCTTCCTCTGTAAACCGGCCGTACTTAACTAAAAGACGATGAAATTTAGCAAGCGGATCATTATCTGTCGAATAACTCAACTCATCTTTATCCCGATAAAGCTCATGCCTATCGGAATTTGAATGGCTTTGCATCCGAACGCAGTTGGCCTGAACAATTGCAGGCATTTGGTTTTCTAATACCCAAACCTTTGCTTCAGCCATTGTATTCATGGAATCAAAAACATCTTTTCCGTTGCAATGGAAAATCCGTATATTTTTAAATCCAGAAAAGTTGTTTGCTACCTTTCGGTTGGCTGTTTGATCAGCCTTGGGGACTGAAATACCATAGCCATTATCTTGAAATACAAATATGACGGGGAGTTTTTCGTTCGAGGCACCATTAATCGCCTCATAAACATAGCCCTCCGAAACAGATGATTCGCCCTGCGAACTAATGGCCACGCCCATATGCTTGTAGTATTTTATGGCGCGTCCTACCCCTGCTGCATGAAGTGTATGGTTCCCGGTACAGCTTGATGTATTATGGATATTCCACTCAGGTTTCGCAAAGTGGTTGGACATATGCCGACCCCCACTAGCGGGGTCAGTTGCTTTACTGATACCATTTAAAATTATCTCTTCAGCGGTAAGTCCTGCTGAGATGGCCGTTAGCATATCCCGATAGTAGGGAAAAAGATGATCCTTCCCCTTATCAAAGGCCTGACCTATAGCCAGCTGAATTCCATCATGTCCGGCATACGGTGCGTGATAACTCCACCCCAATGCTTGTTTTAAATAGTTAGGAGCCTTATTGTCGAGAGAACGCCCAAGGGTCATCAGGTAAAACCATTGACGCAAAGTTTCCTTAGGAGTTTGTTTTATACCAAATTGTTTTTGATTTCTTTTTTCCATGATTTCGATTTGTTCTAGATTGCGGTTAATGGGTCGAATTGTTCAAGGTAATCTGCAATTTTTCGGATGAAGGCACCACCTAATGCGCCATCTACAATACGATGATCGTATGAAAGCGATAAAAACATTTTCTGCCTGACCACAATAATATCTCCAAACTGAGTTTCTAATACAGCCGGTTTCTTCTCAATAGTACCTGTTGCTAAAATGGCCACTTGAGGCTGGTTGATGATTGGAGTTCCCATTACATTGCGGAACGAACCAAAGTTGGTTATGGTAAATGTCCCACCTTGAATTTCATCGGGCAAAAGCTTATTTTCACGAGCCTTATCAGCAAGAGTATTTATATCGGTAGCCAAACCACCAATATTTTTTAAATCGGCATCCCTGATTACAGGTACAATAAGATTTCCTGAAGGGAGTGCAACGGCAATACCAATGTTAACATGCTTTCGAACAATCACTCTCTCACCATCAACCGAAGAATTAACCATTGGGTAGTCGCGCAATGCCTTGGCCACAGCCTCTGTAAACATTGGCATAAACGTGAGTTTTGTACCGCAACGCTTTTGAAAGGCATCCTTATTTTTATTGCGCCACTCCACCAAGTTGGTTACATCAGCCTCCACCATGGCAGTAACGTGAGCGGCTATGTTCTTGGAGTTTACCATATGCTCTGCAATAAGCTTGCGCATACGATCCATCTCGATGATAGTATCCTCTGCACCTAACGATACCGTTACTTTTGGCTGTTTTTGAGCTACTGATTGATCCGATTTTGTTGGCGCAGAATTGCTCAATGCCTGAGGAACATTGCCTCGTTTGGTTAAGAAAGTCAAGATATCCTCTTTCCTCACCCTACCTTCATTCCCGGTTCCAGAGATACCATCAAGCTCTTCAATAGAGATATTTTCTTGATTGGCCATATTCTTTACTAGGGGTGAATAGAACTTGGTCGATTTAAACTCTTTTGACCCGTCCTGCTTAGGTTCTACTCCATGATTAACAATTGGACTAACAGGTGTAGATTCAGCAGCAGGTTTGGCATCTGGCAACGATGCACTGTCTCCGATGAGGGCAATAACAGCACCCACCGGCACTAAGTCATCTTGTTTAAAGAGAATCTTCAATACAGTTCCGGCCACAGGTGATGGAATTTCGGAATCTACCTTATCGGTGGCAATTTCGAGTAAAGCATCATCTTCTTCAATGGTGTCGCCTTCTTTTACAAACCAACGAGTGATGGTTGCCTGCTCAACGCTTTCGCCCATCTTAGGCATTTTAAGCTCGAATTGTGACATTTTATAACGAATTATTTGGCTACAATTTTAATTACAACCAACTAACAACTCCACCTGCAATTTGTTTATAACCATTATAAACACGGAAAAGTAATCTCTCCATAATTCTGATTTGTAGTCTTTATTGGGAACAGAAAGAGCGATACCCACCGGTATCGCTCTTTTAAAACATATTGTTAAATACCATTGTCTATAATCTACATTATTCCATAATACGGAATTTATAGTCAAAAACTTAATATTTAATCAATTATATGGGTCAAAACTCTATTTTCACATACTGCATTAAAATAGGAACCGATTTATGATTTTTTTAAAAATGCTTCAAAATAACCAAACTAAAGCATAACCTTATCGACGAACCGAGTGCTCATAAGCCTTGCAACCCCCATGTAAGAAGGTGTGAATACTAACCTGTCACCAACCTTATATTGTCCATGAACCTTTCCTTCCTTGGCCTCGCCAAGATCAAAAACGGTCATATCGGAGGTGGTTCCTACAAACTTAACACTATCGTCGACTATCGCCAAATCGGAAGCATCAACATCAATTAGACCAAAATCGACAATGGCTCGATACGTCAACCCCTGGGTTTCCCCTGAAGAGTCTACAAAGTGACCAATATTCCCATCAGTAAGCTGATCGTCGGGGAAATTTTTCTTTGATGCGAGTTCAATAATATTCGCTTTAAATTCAAAGGCTTTAGTGGAAAGTGTCGAAAATTGCTTACCATCCCAAGGACTTGTACCCATAAACGCTGATTCTCCAATGCGTAAATGGTTTACATTTTTAGGCATTGCAGATTTTCCAACTAAGGGAAGAACTATAGAACTCCCGCCAGAAATCAGCGGTATTTGCTTATTAAACTTCAACTCCAACAGCTGTTTGTAGAGCGAAAGGTGCAGCAATTTATCATAGGTAGGCTGCACTCCGTACATGCAACCCAAATTTGTTCCAAGTCCAAGCACTTCTATATTGTTCAAATCGAAAACCTTGGCATAGAAATCAACAACCCGCTCCCGGAGGACACCTTCGCGCAACTCCCCAAGTTCCAGCATTATAATAATTTGATGGATTTTCCCAGCAGCAGCGGCGGCCTTGTTGAGGGCCTCTATGGTACGCAGGGAAGTATTGAGGGAAATGTCAGCGTAGTCAATTATTGATTTCACCACATCCATTGCTGGTGGCTTAATGTACATTGTTTTCACCGCGGGATTTATTTCTTTGACAAGCCGTAATCCAGAAATTCTGGAATCCCCTACACTATACAGTTTGGTCGCAATAGGATGCAACAGTATTGCCCGCAGAGCATCCTCCTGACCGGAAAGAATTTTTGTAACGAGCGTCCAGGAAAAATCATTTTTTTCAAGAAACTTTTGAATTTTCTCGAGATTTGCAATGATACGATTGGTGTGAACGATTAACTGTGCCATAATTTCTCCTTATCGATTTAACCTCATCTCTGCGTACTTAGACTTAAATCCCAGCCGTTCGTATAACTTTTTGGCTGGATTCTCGTACTCTACGTGAAGGGCAACACTTCCATGACATTGATTTACTGAGTGATCGATAAGTTGGCGACCTAACCCCTTTCCCCTTTGATTAATATCCACAGCCACGTAAACAAGGATATTTGGGGGTATAAAACTATTCATACCCGTAAAATTCATTATTAAACCACCAACAATTACTCCTTCATCGAAGGCAATCATACAAAATCCACCCTTTCCAGACTCGGAGGAAAAAGCATAATCAATACACTTTTGAATTGCGTCTGGGGCGTCACCAAATTCACCGAGTTGGATATACAAGAAATCGACAAACTGATTGCGGGTAACAACAGAAAAATCTTTGTCGCTGTTAATTTTTTGGAATGTTAACATAGCGTTAATTTTTAATTAAAAAGAACATGTTCATTGGCAACTTCAAGGTTGGTTACCGGAGGGAAATCATATGAACATATGCAAATATACGAACTTTTATTCAGAAATAAAAATATAACAGCAAGAACATCAATTCATTATTTTTTTTAAACTAAAAATGAGCGACATAACTATAATAGAAAAACGCGGCAATATCTAAAAAACCATAGATGATTTTGCAGATTAAAGCAACTTTTCACTTCGAGCAACAAACACAGATACCATGGCATCACCCGTTACATTTACCACTGTTCGGAGCATATCGAGAGGTCGATCAACGGCCAGAATAAGCGCAAGCCCTTCGGGCGGAATCCCCACCGAATTAAGTACTATTAACAACATGATTATTCCCGCACCCGGAACCCCTGCCGCACCAATTGAGGCGAGCACTGCGGTAAAAACAATAGTTAGCTGTTGAGTCATAGAAAGTTCAATTCCAAAGACTTGAGCAATAAAAACAGCAGCAACTGCTTGGTAGAGGCTTGTCCCATCCATATTTACGGTTGAACCCACCGGGAGAACGAAACTGCATATTTCCTTTGGCACTTTTAGCTCACGTTCTACTTGTTCCATTGTAACGGGTAAAGTGGCAGCACTGGAGGATGAGGAGAAAGCAACGAGTTGAGCAGGGAAAATCCCCTTTAAAAAGAATAGAGGGTTCATCTTTCCGAATATTCTAATAAGAATCGGATAAACGATTAAAAGAATAAAGAACAAACCAATAATTACCGTAAGCGAATAGAGACCGAGTGCCACAAACAAGCCTCCAGCTGAAGATATACTCTCCCCTGCAAAGTCCACGATAAGGGAACCAAGCAAAGCGAAAACCCCTATCGGAGCAAAAAGCATTATAATGTCGATAATTTTGAGGATCACGTCGTTTAATCCATCGAAAAAATTGATTACGACTCCAGTGTTGGTTCCTTTAGTAAGGGCCAAGGCCACTCCAAAAAGAGCGGCAAACAAAATAACCTGCAACATATTTCTATTATCCGAAGCAGCGCTGATAACATTTTCGGGAACCATATCCACAATAATGGCTAATGGAGATTGGTCTTTAACTTTTTTAACCTCTGCCTTCTTCTCTTCCACAACAGTGGAGTATTTGTGAATAAGTTCAGCGCGTTTTTCCTGAGGAAAAAATGAACCTGGATTGACAATATTTACAACTATTAATCCAATACTTACGGCAAGTACTGTTGTTACAATGTAAATAGAAAGTGTTTTTACGCCAATGCTCGAGAGACGACTAATATCAGAAAGACTAGAAATCCCCTTAACCAAAGAAACAAAGATCAACGGAATGGCAATCAACTTTAAAAGATTGAGGAATATCACGCCAAAGGGCTTAATCCACATCGAACTAAACGCAGTAGCCCCAAGCCATACAGCTATAATTCCCCAAACAAGGCCCAACCCCATTCCGAGGAGGATTTTTGTATAGAGTGGCATTTTTTTTATTCCCATAACCTTAAGTTTTTCCTTGGCAAAATAGAAAAAAAAAGGCTGCCTAGTTAGGCAGCCTAAAAATATTATGTGTGTTGGTTTAGTTGCAACCGCAGCCGCAACCACAGCCACCCATTTCCTTTTCTGCTTTGTCGCCACAACCGCCGCCTTCGCAACCTTCGTCATCGCAACCGCAAGAGGAATGATCGTCTCCGTGGATATGACCATGCTCAAGTTCGTCGGCAGTAGCCTCGCGAACGTCAACAATTTCGCCCTTAAATGCAAGGCCTTTACCTGCAAGTGGGTGATTGAAGTCCACAGCAACAATAGCCTCTTCAACGCGAAGAACGGTTCCCTCTAGGTGATTGCCTTCGGCATCAACCATTGGAATTACGTTGCCTGGAAAAATAAATTCACTGTCGAATTCGCCTTCAACCATGAATGCATCCTTTGGTAACTCAACGGTATAATCTTCATTCCTTTCACCATATGCTTCCTCGCTGGAAATAGCAAAGTCAAAAGTATCACCAACTTTTAGGTTTGTGATATTCTCTTCGAATTTTGGTAATAGGTAACCACGACCAACCATAAAAGTCATAGGATTGGTATTGTCAACCGTTTGGATAACTTCACCGTTAACAGTCAACTCATAGCTGAGTGACACTACTTTGTTTTGTCCGATATTCATTAGCTTATCTGTTTTGAATACTACTTAATTATTTGGGTGCAAAGAAACAATTAATAATTCTTTCTGCAAAATGACATTAATCATTCATATCAACCTTACATCAAACAACTTAAAAAAAAATATTTTTCGAAGTTTTCCAGTGCAGACTTAATAACAACGAAGTGGCCTAAAAGTTAAATCCGATTCGAATGATAGGATTTGAATTCGGAGAAGTTTTGGGTGGATCGATACTCCACAAGAATAGTATATTTACGGAAGAGCGCTGGCCTATGGGTTGTCGTATCCCAAAACCAACCAGATAGTTTGAAACCCACATCCGCCCATTTTCGGGGAAGGTGGGATAGTCGAAGTATTTTCGCTCAAGACTAAGGCCTTCGTATTCGACCTGCAACAATATACCTCCAATTCCAGAAATACCAAGTGTTTCTTCAAGATTATCGAGCAATGAATAGGTACTAAATAGGTTAAGGCCGTAAACGTGCGTTTCAAAATTACTTAATCCATACGACTCTCTTGTATCATTGAAATACTGGTATTTTATGCCACTTCCTACCGCGAGTTTTGGAGTTAGCCTGTAACCAACGATTGGTGCAACTTCGATATAGGTTACTGAACCTGCTGAGAAACCAAGATTTCCGCCAAAAAACCACCGATTTGGCTTTTTTGGTCCATTGGCAGATTCATAGTATTGGGCAAATCCAAGATTGGAGATGGCCAGAAAGGCTAACAGCGACAGAGCATAAAAAAAAACTTTTCTCATCCTAAACTACATTTTACCATCTTTATACATAATGGTTGTTTCATAAAAGAAACACCAATACAACTTATTTCAGGTCAAAAAAATGCATATATTTTTAAAGATATAAAGGTAGAAACAAAAAAGACAGGTACCTTTGCTACAGAGGGAAAAGTTTTTTCGGGTAGATTGGCACTGGCTAATACCGTTTGAGCCACTTAAATAATTACGGTAAAGGAACAAATTACTTATACATATACTCATGAATATACTTATTACAGGAGGAAGCCGAGGTATTGGCTTTGAAATGGCGCAATGCTTTGCCGAAATTGGTGATAATAATATTGTGGCCATATCAAGAAATGAAGCAGGATTAAAAGACCTTAAAAACGCATGTATTCGGAAGAATGTTCAAGCACATCTCTACCCAATAGTTTTCGATTTGGAACAAGTGTCACAGTACGAAACGGTACTGCTGCCAAAGATTCAGCAGTTTTTGCCACATATTGATATTCTCATTAATAACGCAGGATTCCTGATTAATAAACCATTTGAAAGCATTACAGCAGAGGAAGCATTGCAAATGTGTAGCGTGAATTTTCTTGCTCCAGCACAGCTAACCCGAATCCTGCTCCCAATGATGCGAAAAGGCACATCGCCACATATCGTGAACATAAGCAGCATGGGAGGTTTTCAAGGAAGCCAGAAATTTAAAGGACTGAGCATCTATAGCGCCACGAAGGGTGCTCTAGCCGTCTTGACTGAATGCCTAGCCGAAGAGTTGAAGGAATCCAAAATAAGCGTGAACTGTGTAGCGCTAGGATCGGTAAATACGCCTATGCTTAAAGAAGCATTCCCCGGTTTTACCTCTCCGGTAAGCTCTACAGATATGGCTGCATGGATTGTTAATTTTGCGGTAACTGGTGGAAAATTATTTAATGGTAAAGTAATTCCTGTCGCCATTACCACTCCATAAAACCAAAAAATAATGGCTGCCCAAGTAATATGGACAGCCATTATTAATGACGAGACTTGCTTCTTAAAAACAAATCTTACCTATACTCTTTCGGTTCAACCTCGCCACGCAGCACCATAAGGCCATTGATAGCCAAAGCCTGCATTTCGTCTTCACCTGGATATACTACGATCGGAGCAATAAAGCCAACCATCTCCTTTACATAATCTACAAGAAATGGATTGTGAGCAATACCACCAGTTAGCAATATTCCATCTACTTTACCTTTAAGCACGGCTGCCATTCCACCAATTGCTTTACCAACTTGGTACGACATTGCGTCTTGGATCAAAACAGCCTTCTCATCTCCAGCCTTAGCTCTCATTTCAACCTCATAAGCGTCATTTGTTCCCATAAAGGCAACAAGTCCACCTTGTCCGTTAATCATCTTCTTCACCTCTGCTAGGGTAACCTCGCCACTAAAGCAAAGCTTAGCTAAAGCAGCCGATGGTAAAGTGCCAGAACGCTCCGGTGAAAAAGGACCTTCACCATCCAATGCATTGTTTACATCGATTACCCGACCATTATGATGGGCTCCTACCGAAATACCCCCACCAAGGTGAGCAATAATTAGGTTTATCTCCTCATATTTTTTGTCGAGTGATTTGGAGTAGGTACGTGCAATAGCTTTCTGGTTTAGCGCATGAAATATGGACAGACGCTCAAACCGCGGATGTCCTGAGACACGCGCTACTGGTTGCATTTCGTCAACAACGACAGGATCGGCGATGTAAGCTTTGGTATTGGGTAGGCTTTGTGCGATATTATCTGCAATTAATCCTCCCAAGTTACTGGCATGTTCTCCAAGAATCCCCACTTTAAGGTCCTCTTTCATGCGCTCATTTACCAAATAAACACCAGATTCAATTGGTTTTACTAAACCGCCCCGTCCAACAACAGCGTGAATAGAATCTATTTTGATATCAGCAGATTCAAGTTCTCTGAGAATAATCTCCTTACGAAACTCAAATTGTTCGGAAATATGACAATATCCTTGTAGTTCCTCTGTTGAATGCTTTATATTTTTCAAGAAAATTGATTTATTTCCTTGATATACAGCAATTTTAGTAGAAGTAGAACCTGGATTAATTGCCAATACTCTAAAATCTTCCATTCTTAGTATTTTTTTTCGCGGTGGTTACTATTTTGTAGATAATGCAGCCAAGGCAATTGAATACATTTTAGACTTAACGCTATCGCCCCTAGAGGTGAGTACGCATGGAACCTTTGCTCCCATTACCATTGCGCCAAGTTCACCCTTTGCTAACTTTGTGCAGGTTTTAAAGAACACGTTCCCCGATTCGATATTTGGAAATACAATGCAATCGGCATCGCCAGCGACATTACCACCAATCTTCTTTATTTCAGCCGATTCTTTATCGATTGCTACATCAAGTGCTAAAGGACCATCCACAAATGCGCCCTTAATTTGGCCGCGATCGGCCATTTTCGAGATCATGGCCGCTTCGGAACATGCAAGCATACCTGCAAGCATTTGCTCGGTAGCAGCTAATATAGCAACCTTAGGCTTCTCAATTTGAAGAGATTGAGCCACCTTAATTACATAGTTAGTTATTGCCACCTTTTGGTTAAAATCGGGAGCAGGAATTACAGCAACATCACTAACAACAAGTAGCTTATGATATGTAGGCACCTCCACAACGGTAACGTGGGTAAGCACTGCCTTAGGAGGCATCAAGCCAGTTTCCTTGTTAAGAATAGCGCGCATATACTTGTCGGTACTTACAAGTCCCTTCATAAGAATATCGCCTTCGCCCTTATTTATGAGTTCCACCGCTTTGCTTGCAGCCTTCATTTCGTCGGCTTCCTGAACGATGCGAAATTTCTTTACATCTATCTTTTCTTCGTCGCAAACCCTTTTAATAGTAGCTTCGTCGCCCACAAGAATACCATCGATAATTCCCATGTCAACAGCCATGCCAACAGCGCCAATTGTATGAGAATCGTTGGCATAAGCAGCCACAAGTCTCTTTTTGCCTTTGAGTCGAACTACGTCAAAGATTTGGTCAAGTTTTGTTATTGCCATAAGTGAAAATATTTTAAAATTATTTCAATTTGCTAACAATTGAGCGAGTATCGGTTGCAATAACCAATTCCTCGTCAGTAGTAATCGCCATTACTTTTACTCTGGAGTTTGGTTTAGTTAGAAGTTTATCCTTACCCCGAACGCCCTTATTTGCCTCAGCATCAAAATCGACACCCATGAATGCAAACATAGTAGATACTTTCTCGCGAAGCACTGGATCGTTCTCACCGATGCCACCGGTAAATACAATAAGATCAACACCTCCCATTACCGCTGCATAAGCACCGATAAATTTGGTTACTCTATAGTAGTACATATCGAGGGCGAGAATAGCGCGCTCGTTGCCATTAGCCGCAGCGCATTCAATATCGCGCATATCGGAAGAGATTCCAGAAATACCTTGAACCCCACTTTGTTTGTTAATTAGATCGTTAACACCCTTAAGGTTAAGATTTTCTTTATCAGCCAGATAAAGAAGAACACCGGGATCAACCGTACCGCTGCGGGTACCCATGATAAGACCATCCACCGGAGTAAATCCCATTGAAGTATCGAGCGATTTTCCGTTTTGAATGGCAGTTATAGACGCACCATTTCCAAGGTGACAGGTAATAATTTTTGAATTATCGAAATCGATGTCAACCAATTTGCAAGCCTTTTGAGCAACAAACTTATGACTAGTACCGTGGAAACCGTAGCGACGAACCTTATATTTTTCATAAAACTTATAAGGAATAGCATAGAGGTAGCTATGCGGTGGCATGGATTGGTGAAAACTGGTATCGAAAACAGCAACCTGAGAGACTCCTGGAAGAAGGTTTTCCATACTTAGAACACCCTTGAGGTTAGCGGGGTTATGGAGAGGAGCAAGTTCGATACACTTTTCGATCTCCTCCTTCACTTTGTCCGTTATCAATACGCTCTCGGTAAAGAATTCGCCTCCGTGAGCAACACGGTGGCCTACTGCAGAAATATCCGTCAAACTGCCAATAACGCCATGATCCTTATCAACAAGTGCTTCAAGAATCATGTTGATCCCGATGGTGTGATCAGGAATACTCTTGGTTACCTCAAACTTGTCCTTGCCGTTTGGCTTATGAGCAAGTATTCCGTCGTTTAATCCAATACGCTCAACCATGCCTTTGGCAAGGAGATTGCTGGATTTGTCACTTATCATGTCAATAAGTTGATACTTAATGGACGAACTGCCGCAGTTTAATACGAGAATTACCATCTTAAAAAAGTTATGAATTGGTTATTATTCAGAGGTAGAAAAGACAATTTGGAGGAATTTGATAGGACTAATGAGGAGTGACAACTCCCCACGCGGTTGAGACCACGGTTACGGTAACAAAAGGCAAATGCAGTATTCCTAGCAACCATATTGATATAATACATTGTATTACAGAATATTGTATTAATCAGCATTCCGATGTAAAAATACTGAAAAAAGCGTGGTTTCCACTAAAAAAAAGCATTTTTACAACACCTTTTTGTTAAAACTGTGCCAGATTTCTCATCTGGCTCAAGCAATGTCTATTAGAGTCATGACTTTCTTCGTTTTAAGAAAAAACAAACGATTGTAATCGCTATTCCTCGACCATAATAGGGAAACCTATTAGCCTTATGACAATGAAAGATATTTACAATCCTCTTTTCTGCTCAGAGGCATTATTGCCAAAAGTGCCAATAAAATATTCGTAAGTATCAGTTTTCATAATATTTAGGAGTAGCCAAGCGAAGAAATACTAAAATAATTTACAATTACACTTAGCATCTCTGAGTATCAGAGGCAATAATTTCTTAATTTTTCCTTTCTGAAAGGAAATACAAACCGCCTAATATTTTACCGCTTTATTATAAAGCCATGCTTCTCGCAAAACTCGGAAAACTCCTCTTGAAACGTTTTTCGCTGGTGCAAAACAACCTGTCCCTTGATGTATTCCCTAACCTTATCAATTAGTGAATGGCTTGCAGAGAAAGCAAAATAACCATCATCCCAAAACAGAGGTGTAGCTGTTAACTTTGGCATATTCACCATTCTACTAACTATTTCCTTTAAATCTTCAATTACCGCGCCTACGTTCTGATTTACACCGAGAGAAATCAGAAAGTGTACATGCTCCTTCGAGGCACCTGCAGAATCCACAAGAATCCCCTTTTCCATTGCCTTCGCTTTTATGTTGGACGTAATACTATTAGCCGTAACATCATCCAACAACTCTTCCTGCCCCTCAGTAATTAGCACCACGTGCATCCAAATTCGAAAATAGGACATAGCTATTTCTTTTTTACAAAAGTAATAATTTCTATTGGTATAGTTACAGAAGACAAACATGTGCAGAATATCCTTCTGCCAAAACATATGGTAAGTTAACACAGATATCGCAACAATCGTAGAAGCAACTGCATTTAAACGGAATTAATTATCAGAATAGAAAACTACTCACTTAGGATTTTTTACTTTTACGGCTCCTTAAATAAGAGCCCAATGAAAGTAAACCATAAAACCAACAGCCTTACCTTACTAAAAAAGCAACTTGAAGGCGAACTGTTTACAGATATAAGCGCGCGCATGCAGTATGCAACCGACGCTTCAGCATACCGTGAAATTCCTATAGGCGTTGCCATACCCCGAAACATATTTGATCTTCAAAAACTCATCCGTTTTGCCTCAGCAAATAGTATTCCGCTTATACCTCGGGCAGCAGGCACTTCTCTTGCAGGCCAAGTGGTTGGTGATGGATTAGTTGTGGATATTTCGCGATACTTTGGTCAAATCATTGAACTAAACCAAGATAGACTTTGGGTAAAGGTTCAGCCTGGAGTAATACTCGATGAGCTGAACCAACACCTAGAAACCTACGGGCTCTTTTTTGGACCGGAGACCTCCACCTCGAACCGATGTATGATGGGCGGAATGGTTGGAAATAACTCGTGTGGTTCTCATTCCTTAATATATGGCAGTACCCGGGACCATCTAATCTCATTGAAAATGCTTCTCGCCGATGGTTCAGAGGTTGAATTTAAACCACTTTCATCTACTGAATGTGAAGAGAAAATCGCCCTCCAGTCGTTAGAAGGCGAGATATATCGAAAGATACAATCAATTCTATCGGTGGAAGAAAACCGAAACGAGATTACATCACAATTCCCAGACAAGAGTCTTAAGCGTAGAAATACCGGTTATGCACTCGATTTGCTGTGTGAATCCGCCCCGTTTTCCAGCGAAAACAAGCCATTTAATCTTTGCGCCCTCATAGCAGGATCGGAAGGAACCCTTGGCATCATAACCGAAATTACCC
Source organism: Williamwhitmania taraxaci (assembly GCF_900096565.1). Classification (NCBI taxonomy): domain Bacteria; kingdom Pseudomonadati; phylum Bacteroidota; class Bacteroidia; order Bacteroidales; family Williamwhitmaniaceae; genus Williamwhitmania; species Williamwhitmania taraxaci. The sequence continues at coordinate 15,269 of NZ_FMYP01000011.1, read as the reverse complement.
TTAACCTACTCCCCGTCCCACCAAAAGAAAAAGCAGTAGTCTGCATACATCTACACACAAAGGAAGAAGCCTTCAAGGCCAACCTAATTGCTCTAAAATATAATCCAGGTGCCGTTGAAATGATGGATAATACCATCCTTTCGCTTACAAAAGATAATATAGAGCAACGGAAGAACCGCTTTTTTGTAGAAGGAGATCCAGGAGCAATTCTCATAGTTGAATTTGCACGAGAAACTAGGAGTGAGATTGAGGAGTTGGCTGAAAAGATGGAGGCAGAAATGCGCCTAAATGGCTATGGTTACCATTTTCCTGTAATTTGGGGTACCGAGGTTAAAAAAGTTTGGAACTTACGAAAAGCAGGTCTAGGGGTTCTTTCGAATATGAAGGGAGATGCAAAACCAGTTTCTGTCATCGAAGACACCGCTGTTGCACCAGTGCGTCTACCAGATTACATGCACGATTTTGCCCAAATAATGGAGAAGTATAATCTCGATTGCGTTTACCATGCCCATATAGGAACCGGCGAACTACACCTCCGCCCCATTCTCAACCTAAAAGACCCCAAGGATGTTGATCTCTTTCGAAGTGTGGCGATTGATACTGCTCATCTTGTGAAGCGATACAAGGGATCATTGAGTGGTGAGCATGGTGATGGGCGTTTGCGCGGCGAATTTATTCCTATAATGGTGGGCGAAAAATGCTATGGCTGGATGAAAGAAATTAAGGATGTATTTGATCCTGCCGGCATTTTCAATCCCAACAAGATAGTGAATACCCCGCAAATGAATACAAGCTTGAGGTATGAGCCGGGCAAACCAAATCGTAATATAGAAACCATTTTCGATTTTAGCGAGGAGGGGGGAATTTTACGTGAAGCTGAAAAGTGCAATGGATCGGGCGATTGCCGAAAAACCGAAAAGGCAGGCGGCACCATGTGCCCCAGCTACATGGCTAGCCGCAACGAATCATCCACCACACGAGCGCGAGCCAATATATTACGGGAATTTCTTACCAACAGCACAAAAGAAAGCCCCTTTGATCACAAGGAAATATACGAAATTATGGATCTCTGCCTAAGCTGTAAGGGGTGTAAATCGGAGTGTCCCTCGAGCGTAGATATGGCAAAACTTAAGGCTGAATTCCTTCAACACTACTACGATAAACACGGAATTCCTTTGCGGTCGAGGTTAGTAGCATACATAACCAAGATAAATGCCTTAGGGTCGATGGCTCCCTCTATCACAAACTTCGTGTTAACAAACAGGTACGTTTCGCGCCTGCTTATGAAATCGCTTGGCTTTCACCCCGAAAGAAACCTACCAACTCTATACAAAACCACACTAGCACGATGGTTTAAGAAGAATCAAGTAGCTAAGCCACTAAATGCCAAGGGAAAGGTGTTTTTATTCTGCGATGAATTTTCCAACTTCAATGATGTTGGAGTTGGTATAAAAGCAATTAAGCTACTCCAAACTCTTGGTTATGAAGTGGCAATTCCGAAACATGGAGAGAGTGGCCGCACCTATATATCTAAAGGATTAATTAGAACCGCAAAACGCATTGCAAATCAGAATGTAATGCTGCTTTCAGATATAATTACAAGCGAAACTCCTCTGGTGGGAATAGAGCCATCAGCCATTCTTTCGTTTAGAGATGAATACCCTTCATTGGTTGATAAAGAGTTGCGTAATAAAGCAAAGCAACTTGCTCCTAATACTCTTCTGTTTGAGGAATTTATTGTTAGGGAATTCGACAATGGAAATATCTCAGCCAATGACTTTACCCAACTTGAGAAAGAAACCCTGCTGCATGGACATTGCCAACAGAAGTCGGTAGCAAGCACTGAACCAACAAAGAAAATGCTTTCGATTCCGAAGAACTACACAGTAAAGGAGATACCCTCCGGTTGCTGTGGTATGGCTGGTTCGTTTGGCTACGAAAAAGAGCACTTTGAACTTTCAATGAAGGTTGGCGAGCTGGTTTTATTTCCTGCTGTTCGGAAGGCTAGCGCAAAAACACTAATTACTGCTCCAGGAACCAGCTGCCGCCATCAAATTCACGATGGAACAGGACGAAGCGCCGTTCATCCTATCGAAATACTCTTTGATGCACTCAAGTAGTAGGTTAAGACATCCCGTTTAAAAAAAAGAGAGCAACAACGGCTCTCTTTTTTTATTGAGAAAGAAAATTGGTCAGTGCTCAGCACGTTTAACCATAAAAAAAACCATACTAGGCAATGCAATAGCCAGAAGTATTACCGCAATACCAAGCCACTGCAAGATAACCAGCTGTTCGTGCAGTACAACTACCGACATTATTACCGCTACAGGCAATTCGGCTGAACTGATAATGGATCCAAGTCCAATACCAACCGTTGGCATTCCTTTGGCAAAAAAGACGGGAGGTATAACTACCCCAAACACAGAAAGCCATAGTGCCCATTGAGCAAGCCCTCCACCCAACGAACCGTTTACCAAAAACATTGGTGGAAATATTAAGAAAATGGTAATGCAAGAACCCGTCATTAAAAGGGCACTTTTAGCGATGGGATGCAGTGAGTTGCGAACCCTTCCACTTACCAATATAAAGAGGGAGAAGCATACAGCCGAAACTATACCATAAAAAACACCTACCCAGCTAAATACCTGTGAGGTTGACGATAGCAAGCCCCCAGCTAAAGCGGTACCTCCTAAAATCAAAGTTACGGCAACGAGCTGTAGCAAAGAAGGTCGCTTGCCACAAATTAACCAATCGAGAAGTATGCCTATCCAAGTGAATTGCATCAAAAGAAGTATAGCTATAGATGCAGGAAGTAGCTGCACGCATTTATAGTAGCAAATACTCACCATTGCCGTGGTTATTCCTGACAAAATCAACGTTATACTTACACGCGGATTTGCGAAAACAGCGCGTTTTTGAGGCAAAAATGACCATATCCCCCATAAAATTATTACGCCAAAAAAAACTTGTGCCCCAACAACTTCACCTAGAGAAAAACCATCATCATAGGCCAATTTTACAAATGTAGAGAGCACGCCATAGCTGCATGCGCCCAAGAATACGAATAATCCTCCGCGAAACATAATATCAATATAATGAAATGAACAACCACACCCCATTTAGGAAGTGTAAGAAAATAAGTAAGGTAACGGATTTTTATGCTAAGGAATAATCCTAGCCACAGCTGTTAGAAATCGTGAAGGATGTAGCCCGTTGTATGCAGCATTGGAGACCAAATTGGAGGCAACAAAGGTATGAAAAGAAACAAGAAGGAGAGATCATCGGAATTATTCTTCCTTTAACAGACATGCAAACCTATTTAGTAGATAATTGATCAATAATATTTTAACTAAAATACTTTATTTTCACGGTCTAATGTTCGTCATTTTACTTAGCCAACTATTTCCCTTACGCTTCAGTGTTTCTGTTTCAAAGTTTGGCAATGCCGCTTCAACCACCATTATTAATTCACCCCTGAGTTCAGGAATCTGCACAGCAAATTTTTCAAGCACATCGAGGCAATAAAACTTATGCGAGGCACGAATTGTTGGCTTAAGAAGAATATCAATGGAAAAATCGAGTAGTTCACTATACTCCTCTGCCTTAAATTTGCTGTGGCTCAGCATTCTATAAAAGCAACCTCGCTGACCATGATGACTTATGTGCAGTAGCGCATTAATAATACGAGGGATATAGCGTTCAAAAATTGGAGAGTTACAATCGGCCAGATAGCTGAATGTCCAAGCCGCACGCCAAGCAAGAGGCTGTCGATTGCTGATAGCCAATTCAAATAACTCTTCGGCTAATAAGATATTCGCTTCCACCGCCTGTGCAACGCTTATAACCGCTTTTTTACTCGATACTTGAAGGTTTGACTCTACGTCTTGAATAGTTTTCAAGGGATAGTTTTTTTGCAAAAATAGCAAAAGGAGTAAATAATGACGGCAAAATTGGTGAGAAGAATTTCAGTATAATCACTGCTGACTTGTGATTTATCGACTGAACTATTTGCTAAAAACAGTAATGTTCTATCAGAGTAATAACCTAGATTACTACTAATTACCTTTATTCGCCAAATAGAAATAGCCCCAATCCGTGAGAATTGAGGCTATTAATACAGCAATTCAGCTATAGCTATTTGAGCAATGCAGCCATAGTCTTGCCCAAGTCGGCAGGCGATTCAACAACCGAAATCCCACACTCGCGCATAATTTTCATTTTGGCAGCAGCAGTATCCTCCGCACCACCAATTATAGCACCAGCATGACCCATTCTTCGTCCTTTTGGCGCAGTTTGACCTGCAATAAATCCAACCACAGGTTTAGTGCCATGCTCCTTAATCCATCGAGCAGCATCAGTCTCCATCGTTCCACCGATTTCACCTATCATTACAATTCCCTGAGTTGCAGCATCGGCCATTAATAACTTTACCGCATCAAGGGTAGTAGTTCCAATAATTGGGTCGCCCCCAATTCCAATGCAAGTGCTTTGGCCTAGCCCCTCTTTAGTTATCTGATCTACTGCCTCGTATGTCAATGTTCCAGAACGAGAAACTATACCGACAGTGCCCTTCTTATGAATAAAGCCAGGCATAATGCCCACCTTGGCTTCTCCAGGAGTAATAACGCCAGGGCAATTTGGCCCAACAAGGGTTACATCGGGTTTCCCCGCTAAAAATTCCTTAACCTTAACCATATCCGAAGTGGGAATACCCTCAGTAATGGCAACAATCAGTTTTACACCGGCATCGGCAGCTTCCAGAATAGAATCAGCAGCATAAGCAGGTGGCACAAAGATTATCGATACATCGGCACCAGTAATTTGAACAGCCTCCTTGGCTGTATTAAAGACAGGAAGATTGAGGTGTGATTGGCCACCTTTTCCTGGGGTAACCCCTCCCACAACGTTGGTACCGTATTCAATCATCTGCTGGGCATGAAAGGTTCCCTCCGAGCCGGTAAACCCATGCACTAGTACTTTCGAATGTTTGTTGACCAATACGCTCATATGCTTACTTTGATGGTGATAGGTTAATATTACGATTAAAATTCGAGAATCATTTAACTATAATGGAAATTAAACAGCCAAAAGTTAATAATGTTTAAAGTCTATGCAAAAGAAGGTGCACGAACAAGATGATAAATTTCATAATCCATAAACGATAGGGCAAAACAAATTTTCTACAATATTATTTTGATAATAAAAACCACTCAACACACAGTATGCCTAATCATTGAAAGACTATAAAAACGCACCTGTCATCAATCTCTGATCACATTTTCTTTGAATCGTATAACTTGACTATTTTTGTGAAAAATAAATCCATGGATAACGCAGTTATTACAGCCATTGCTACCCCAGCAGGAGTTGGTGCCATTGCCATTATAAGAGTTAGTGGAAAAGGAGCCATTGAATTGGTTGACAAAGTATTCATTTCTGCCAAGAATGGAAAAACGCTGGTCGCTCAAAAAGGAAACACAATTCACTTCGGCACAATTGTAGACCATAATGATAGCCTCATTGATGAGGTGCTAGTTTCACTATTTCGTGCACCTCACTCCTACACCGGCGAAGATTCCGCCGAAATAAGCTGCCACGGTTCCTCATACATCCAGCAGCAAATTCTTCAGCGATTTATTGAGGTTGGGGCTCGCATGGCTCAACCCGGAGAGTATACACTTCGAGCCTTTTTAAATGGGAAACTAGATTTATCTCAGGCTGAAGCAGTTGCCGATCTTATTGCCTCAGATTCAGAGGCTAATCACCGATTGGCGCTCAACCAACTTAAAGGAAATTTATCGAACGAGATACATCAACTACGTGAAAAGCTGTTGAACTTTGTATCCCTGCTTGAGCTTGAGCTCGACTTTGGTGAAGAGGATGTAGAGTTTGCCGAGCGATCCTTGCTTCGAAACCTTATGCTCGAAATTGCGGCATACGCAAAAAGTTTAACCGAATCATTTTCCCTCGGCAATGCCATAAAGAAAGGTATACCAGTGGCCATTGCGGGAAAACCCAATGCAGGTAAGTCCACGCTTCTAAACACGTTGCTAAAAGAAGAGCGCGCAATTGTTTCGGAAATTGCTGGTACCACCCGCGATTCCATTGAGGACCTAATCGTGATTAACGGAATTGGTTTCCGATTGATTGATACAGCCGGAATCCGCGAAAGTCAGGACACAATTGAAACAATGGGAATTGAGCGCAGCTTTCAAAAGATGGAGGGAGCGTCCGTTATTATAGCACTGCTTGATCTCACGGCAAATGCTCAGGATGAAGTTGACTTTCTCAATGAAATTGTGAATCGATTTGGGTTGAATGGAAAAACGATTCTCGCACTGCTTAATAAGGCAGATAAAGCCAGCAGTACCATCGTGGAGCAGTTAATTGCCAAGCAAATTAAAACGGCCATCCAAGTCATTACCATTTCGGCAAAGGATGGCAGCAATCTAAACGAACTGCATACCGCTCTTACAAATGTGGTGATGGACACGACGAAACTCCACGGCGACGTATTGGTGAGCAATGCAAGACATTTTGAGGCGCTTAATCAGGTCAAAATTGGTATAGAGCGAGCACTAGCAGGGCTTTCCAACAATCTCCCAAACGATCTACTTTCGCAAGATATAAGAGAGGTATTACACTACTTGGGTACCATTACTGGCGAAATAACTAACGATGAGGTTCTTGGCAATATATTCTCGAAGTTTTGTATTGGAAAATAAATATTAGGAGTTAATAATACTTCAGTCCTACCTTCGGTTACACCTAATCGTGTAGCGAAATCGATAAAATTGGCTTTAGATTGGTGTCATATTCTCCAATTACAAAAGAAAAATCACACTATAATTTGATTTTTAAGTTAATACAGAACAGCAATTCCTGAAATTAACCTACTATCACACTATACTGTGATTTTTGCAGTGAATCACTGCTGTCTGACCGTTCAGGCGCTGGATGAATATTCTGTTGTACCGAAGCGTCAGATAAACGATATCAAGATATATGCTTAACAGATTCACAAAATTCTTTCTCTCCACATCCAATTAGACTATTATAAAGGTTTACGTTATGGAACATTATAAAACATTGCAAGACTATTTATCTGAGCAATAGAGTTATTTACAACTCCTCCATGCGCTGAGTCGGTTTCTGCATTTTTAAATTGGCTTAACAGAAACAGCTGTTCTTCTTCAGAAAATGCTCTATCGGCCATTCGGAAAAGAACATTGTTCTCTTTTGAAATATGCGCTCTGAGAAGTTCGATATAGCCTTTCATATTCTTGAAAATATCCATTAATGCGCCTTGATTACCTGACTTATACTGTGCAATAGCGTTTGCCATTCCAGCCACGAAGGCTCTACCTTCCTTGTGGTCGTGCATCATAGCGCAAACGGGGCCTTGCTCAAAGGAAAAACCTTTTTCTACCATTTTGGGAAAGAGCATTTGTTCTTCCTTTGCATGGTGAAGCCCGTCGGCAAAGTTTCGTATCAGGTCAACAATGTTTTCGAGATGCGCAACATTAACCTCAGCCAGATGGGTAATGCGCTCCATAACATCTACTAGCCTAAGTATGTGTATATGGTCGTTTTCTAAATTTGCTGTTGCTGTTGTCATAGTATGAAAACAATTTAAGTTTTGGATAATTAGATTTGAACTAAAGAGCCAAAGACTTCGGATATAGTATGTTGTTTTCGAGGTGAATATGGATATGTAAATCGTCTTCAAATTGCTGGAGTAACTTTAGCGAAACAGTATAGGTATTACACGCATCGTCAGGAACTACATATCCATTAGTTAGCTCATTTATCTTATCCATAGCCCCTCCGGCAAACTCATGCTCGCTGCTCATTCTGCCAATTTCTGAAGCTACCGTTGCCTTTGCCGAGACTGAATTGCTTTTTAACACCTCCTTAATAGCCGGAAAAAGAATCTCCTCCTCTTTTTGAAGATGTTGCACTAACTCGGCATTAATTTTCCCGAACAAATCGGCAACTTCAATCAGCTCCGGGTGGCGTTCACCGTGAACCTTTGCAATTTTTTCGGTGTAAAAAACCAGCTCAGGAAGGGTTTTAATTACATACTTATGGTGGTTGTTTACAATATAGTCTGCCAAGAAGCCTAAATCCCAGTCCTTAAAATTTTGCGATGGGCTTGCCGAATCAACTTGCACTGCCTCCAACTTTTGTGCAATAATATTGGTGTCTAATGCTTTTTCATCGCATGCCTCTTTAAGCGTTTTTTTGCCACCACAGCAAAAGTCAATACCGTTTTCCTTGAATACTAAAGCTGTTCTAAAATCATTGGCTACAATTTCGCCTAGCGATGCTGTCGCCATTAGTTTATTGTTCATAAGAGTTATTGTTAAGAATTATGAAGGCAAATATATGAAATATTTTTAATTAAAGACAAAAAGGTCTTTTAGTTGTCAACTATCTTTTATTTTGTATTTTTGCTATTAAATAAAAGGAACGGGATGTTTAACAAGGAGACAGAATATGCGATGCGAGGCTTGGTTTATATTCAGGCGCAAAACAACATCAATAGAAAACCTGGAATTATAGAGATAGCAAGAGAAATTGATGCACCGCAATTTTTCACAGGCAAAACGCTGCAACGAATGGTGAAAAATGGGTTTGTTTCTTCCACAAGGGGCAAAGGCGGCGGCTTCTTTTTTGACAAAGAGAAAGCAGATCTTCCAATTAAGGATCTAATAAATGCAATAGAGGGCGATAGCACCTTAACCGGGTGCGGGTTTGGTTTTAAGAAGTGCGATTGCACCAATCCATGTCCGCTGCACGAACGGTATGCCCCCATCCGTAAAGCAATAAACGACCTAGTAACAACGGAAACCATACAATCGCTAGCAGAACGGTATGCTCAGCTGAAAGATTTTAAAAACTTACAAATAGAACCGTAACTAGGAGTTAGTTTATTATATATCAATACCATTCCATGCGCGAATAGCAACAAGAAACCACCACCATATAGTTATTCGCACCAATATGGTTTATATTAGCCCATTGTCTGCAATACATTTCCGATATATAGACAGAATGACCTTTATTCTTTCGACTATACTACACCGCAATTACTACTGCAATAAATAATGATTCGGAAAGTCACAAAAAAAGGAGCCACTTTAGGGCTCCTTTACATGTTATCACAAATATTTTATCGAACAACGACTAACTTCTGAGTTTCAACAAAATTGTCGGAACGAGCCACAAGGAAGTATATACCAGCAGAAACAGAAGTGGGATGCCATTCCACCTCGTGTGTGCCTTCGCTCATAACACCCGAAGCTAAGTTGGCAACCAGTTGCCCTCTACTATCAATCACCAACATTTCAACATTTGAGTACTTTGCCAAAGTATAGTGAATAGATGTAGAAGACGAGAAAGGATTTGGGAAACACTTATCTATTGAGATAGACTTTGTTGAAACCATCTCCTCCACGCCTGTTGTAGATTTTGACTCGATGAATGCCGTATAAATTAACTCAGCAAGCGCATGGGCCGCATTTGGAAGAAGTTCCTTTGTAATTGTGGCTGTTTTCTCCCACAGGGCGGCATTGTATGCATTACTATTAATAGAGCCCTTGGTTTGAGCGTATACGTCAGCTGCAAATATTGAATCCTTATACCTACTGTTTTTGTATATATAATCGAATATATACCGGCTTACATTACGAATAACACTAATATCACGTTGTGTATAGGTAATTTGCCCAATATAATCACCAAGCATTGAAGATTCATATCGACTATGAATACCCTTATTACCGGTATTCTGTCCATCATAGTTATCGGTAATATGCAATGGCATATGGCCATCGCCCACGTAGTGTCCTAAATCGGCTGCTACAAGAACTGCTTTATTCAAATCATTTCGCCTAAAGCACTTTACAAGAGTATCGTATGTTGTAATAGTTGCCCAAGGAAGGATGCCCCAAGAACCGACATTATAGCCATACTTGGAAACAGCATCTTCATACCGTTCCATTATAGTTCCATTTTGATTGTATTCGGAGTAGTTATCAATGTCGATATAGTGCTTCTTCCCTTCTGTGGGATCAGAATCTTTCCGGTTATCAGCATCAGAAGCATGACTTTGAAGAGCACTAGACCAAGTGGTGTACGCACTTAGTTCCTGATTAAAATAAAACGTAGTATGTCCATTTATACTGCGATGACCAGTACCTCCCCAGCTCACCAGAGTTAATGTTAAGGCCAACAGACCAATGCTATAAAGAAATTGTTTTTTCACTGAAAATAGGATTAATTAAACTACTAAAACAACTCACATTTGGACCTGTATCCCATTCAAACGTTTAAAACTTATACAACGATTCGATAGCAGTCAAAAAAGCTAGATAATATGGGTGTCTTAGCACAAATAAAACGAATTATAGTGAAAAAATGTTTGTGGCAATTTATCTTACAAAGTAAAATACAAACGGTCGATTTATTGATGAAAACAGAATATAAACCACTGCTATACAATAGTTTTTGAAGAAAATAACACATTGTAACTGTTACGAATATCGTTCCACGTATTTACCCTTATAATTCCTGTATTTAGGTTGTTATCAAAATTCCAAGGCCTATTCACCAGTGCAACATTGAGATTCATCTCCTGGGCCAGAAATTTTGACATGGTAAGGGAGTCTTCAATGGCAAACGAAAACTGCTGTTTTTTGAGGTAATCGAGCGATTTTGCAATGGACATATCCATTTCGGGACGATTATACTTATCGACAATAGTAAAGGAGTCGTAAGGAAATTTGTGAATCGCCAACCACTCTAACGTTGATTCATAGGCTGCTGTAATACGGCCCGTTACAATAGCAACCTTAATACCTTGGTTGCGCCACTCATTAAGAACTTCGATAGAACCTGGAAGCGGTTGAAATTTCAGAACCTCCTCTCGTGTATGCACCAATTGAAAGAAATGATCGAATTGCTGCTGAGTGAGTCCAAACGACTCTCGTAAATCGAAAGAGGTAAGTTCCGCAAATTTACGCTCAATACCAAACTCCCGGTGTATCAAATCAATGTATGAAAGAGTGCTTTCGGCCAGCACGTCGTCGCAGTCGATGTATATCATAATTGTATATTTTTGAGGTGCAAAGATAAAGAAGAAGTGATAAGATTTGAAAATAGAGGGATTCTAAAGTAGAAAAAACAGTAGAATTGGCGCAGATATACTGCACCTTGCAATAAGAATTATGTCATGATGCTGCGACCAAAAGGAATACTTCATATTTTTGCGTGCCAAACAATTGTAGAATAGAACATTTTCCTATTTTTGCATGCCTTTAGGGAAACGCATAATCAGAAAGAATCCAAGACACAAACAAAGTATGAATTTTAACTTTCTTCAGCGCTGGATAATATCCACCATCGATTGGTTCTATAAGCCATTTCGCACGATTATACCACAGCAGACATTTCGCTATGCAGCCTGCGGTGGAGGAAACATGGTGCTAGATATCTTCCTATATTTCATAAGCTATAACTTTATTCTTGATAAGGAGATTGTAAATTTAGGCTTTACTGCAGTAAGCCCCTATATTGCTGCATTTATCATCTCTTTTTGTGTGACTTTTCCCACAGGGTTCTTGCTGAATAAGTTCATTACCTTCCAACAGTCCGATTTGCGGGGAAGAGTTCAACTATTTCGTTACGGAATCATTGTATTTGGTTCTATACTAATAAATTATATTCTAATAAAACTATTTGTTGAGCAGTTAGGAATATACCCTACCCCTTCAAAAATGCTTGCGACAGGGTTTGTTATCATTTTCAGCTATTTTTCACAAAAGCACTATTCCTTCAAATCAACCACAAATCCTGGCAATATCATTGCATTGGAAGCAGAATCAGAAGTGATTGTTGACAATAGTGACAATTCTTAATACAACCATGAATCCCCAATTACCGCCTGAAGAACCAAAAAGATCGATTTTTGAAATACCCGCTTGGAAGCGCGATTTTTCGACAGAATTTACTTTTAGCGCCTCTCGAAGCAGCGGAGCAGGAGGCCAGAATGTAAATAAGGTGAATACAAAAGTAGAGCTTCGTTTTTCGGTTCCTGATTCTGAACTGCTTACCTCTTGGGAAAAAGAGACTCTTGCTCAAAAGATACAATCTCGGCTTACGGCAGCAGGCTTGCTCATTATTGTATCGCAGGAAGAGCGAACACAACTTAAAAATAAGGCGATTTGCGTGATTAAGTTTTTTGATATATTGCAAACCGCGTTAACTCCAAGAAAGAAACGAAAGCCAACACGGCCAACAAAGGGATCAAAAGAAAGGCGGCTGGAACATAAGAAGGCAACCTCCGAAAAGAAGAGTAACCGCAGAAACATTGATCAGTAGCAAAAATCTATCTACACACAAATGTCTAACGATCTCTTGGGACCTGACCCCAAAGCCCTGCTCGAATTGGTAACCATGCCTATGCCCTTTGGCAAATACAAGGGATGGAAGTTGTGCGACTTGCCTGAAAGTTACCTTGTATGGTTCAAGCAAAAAGGATTTCCAACCGGACGGCTGGGAATGCTCCTAGAAACTATGTATGAAATTAAGCTAAATGGTCTTGAATTTCTTTTAAAGCCACTAAAATCGAAGCGATAAACCATACTAATTTAGCTTTGTAACCATAATAGATATCTCACCTTTAGCCGTTACCATAACTCTAAAAGCATCGGGAACAAGTTGGATTTTCTCAATAGCCAGCGTTGAAATTGTTCCATTCAACTCTAAGTTCTTAATGCTTCTATTTTGAACTAGGTTTCTATTTGCTGCCAGAAGCATATTATCCAGCTCATTGCCTATAGGAAAAACCATCGATTCCTTTAATGAGTTCATAATCGTGCTTCGGAAAAGCCATGATGCACTTCGGTGGAGGATATTCTTTGTTTGTAACTCATAATCAAGATTCAAAAACTCGACAGTCCGGTTGCTAGCATTATAAGAGGCAATACCTTTAAAATAAATCCAACCTTTAACGCTCCCCGATAGTTGGGCTCCAATCACGATCTTCTCCCCGCTTCCGTAAATGCGGATACTATCTACCCTTACCGACCTCCTACCTTTGGAAAAGGTCTTACCTACAATTTCCTTCGAAAACAGGATTTCAGCCTCGTTGTATGGAACGTCAATACCAAAATTCACACTTAAATACTTTCCGGTACCATTACCAAGAGATAGTTCAGGCATTGGAATATCTAACCACAACTCCGGCATTTTTTTGCCAACCACTACCTCCGAAATTGTTTTTAAACCAATCGTTGTTGTAACGGTAGTGTCGGTAGAGGTAAATGGCGAAACCGATATCTTTTGAGGAATCAGCACCAACCAAAGATTCTGCTCTGAATTAATGAGCATTGGCCGATGGGCTGCATTGGTTATTTGGTTTACCACGGCGGTAAGGTTGAATCCTTCTGTTATATTCTTATCGATAGACGAGCAAATACCACCCTTACACTCTTTAATTGCCTTATCGGCAAGAAAATTCACCGGCAGTTTCATACTACCCAAGTTAGCCACCGGCTCTTTAATCCATTTATAGCCTGTTAAGGTTGTTTTTGGAGTAAACTTCCAATCCTTAGAAAGCGAAAATGAGGTAGTAAAAGCCATGGACATTTCAGCTTCCATGGTAGATGAGACTGAAAATCCAAGTATGCCAATACTACCATTTACCCAAACCTTAATTGGAATAGAATAAAGGATAGTGGTTCCCGAAAACTCCATAGTCATAGGTTGAGTCTTCCACACTCTTACCTGAAGGTTATCATCGGAGAGATCCATATCTTCATAAATAACTCCATTAATCCTGGAATTTATTTCGGCAAGAAGGTTAGCCTTACTAAAGGAAACTGGTATGGAAACCTCCGATACCGGTGGAGCAATACTGGTAACCTTATATAATTCGTTGGGCTTGGGAATATTGGTAGTAACAGTACAGGCAGTGACTAGCCCTGATGCACAAACAATAACAAAAAAATTCCTTATAACAATCCTCATTTAGGCTAGATTTGCTGGCAAAATTACCACAATAGATCGATTATAAAAGTTAAATAAAGCGAATGGGATGATTATCCTCAGGCTGAAAAAACTGGAAGCAAAATAAACAATCAATATTTATCTTGGGTTTAGTAGTTACTAACTATAGAAATTATGAAATTCGACAGACCCCTAGTTCACGGAACTCTCATTAAGCGTTACAAGCGCTTCCTTGCCGATATTATGCTCGACAGTGGTGAGGTGGTTGTAGCGCACTGCACTAATTCTGGCACCATGAAGAGCTGCCTCGAAGAAGGAGCCGAAGTTTACCTGTCGCCTGCTGCCGATCCAAACAGGAAGACTAAATTCACGTGGGAGATGATTAAGATTAATGGCGGTTGGGTGGGAATAAACACCTCCAACCCCAACCAGCTTGCTCACGAACTGGTGAGCCAAGGACAAATACCTGGGCTTGATGGTTATACTGAAGTTAGGCGTGAAGTCACCTTTGGTGATAGCCGATTCGACCTATATGCTCGAAATGCAAGCGAAGAGTGCTTTATAGAGGTAAAAAACGTTAGCCTGAAAGACGGAAACCTTGCCAAATTCCCCGATGCGGTAACTACTCGCGGACAAAAGCACTTAGAAACGCTAATAGAGGTAAAGAAGCAAGGAATGCGTGCAGTAATGCTTTACATTATACAAAGAACAGATGTTGAAGCATTTGCACCTGCCAAGGCTATTGATCCCGAATACGCAAAGAAATTAGAAGTAGCAATGGCGGCAGGAGTTGAAGTGTTTCCGCTAATGGTGGAAGTAAGCCCAATAGGCATTGAGCCTAGACAAATATTACAAGCAGTATTTTAGTCGTAACAAGCAAGCCATTCGTCAATAAATACAAACACTCATTAATCCGGATCGGATAAAAGATATTATCACCTTATATCCGCAACATAAAAGCATAAAATAATCGGGAACCCCTGTAATAATAATCATCACAAGGCTTTCCCGATTAAAATATTTTCACCTACTTAGGTGAAAACATCGTAGCGGATGAAAATTACATATTCTAGCGACACCATCAACTCTTTTGGCGGAATAAATTTTGCAGACAAAATTATCCGGGAGGCCTCTATTTACGACACCATAGACCAAACGCTTGGCATTCGGGGAGTTAAGGCACAGTATTCCTACAGTGATTTGTTTCGATCCTACCTCATGCTGGTTTTATGCGGCGGCGAATGCGCCGAGGATAT